>JASHTQ010000756.1 GCA_030040475.1 Streptosporangiaceae bacterium | reverse complement strand
TGCACTGCACGACCGGGGTGCCGCTCGGCCGGGCGCTGGTCGGCACCGGCTTCGCGTACGATCCCGCGGTCCGCCGGGCCCAGGGCGAGGTCGTCGCGGCCTTGCTGCCCCACGTGCGGGACATCCGGCGGGGCGGCGCGGCCGCCGTGGACTTCTGCTCGGTCGCCGCCGGCCGGCTGGACGCGTATTTCGAGCGCGGGCTGCACTACTGGGATTACGCGGCAGGCGGCCTCATCGCGCGCGAGGCCGGCGCGGTGGTCGGCGGGCTATCCGGCCGGGCGGAAAGCACCGCCAGGGCGGTGGCCGCGGGCCCCGATTTGTACCCTCAACTGGACGAATTCCTCGCCAGGGTCGACCCCGAGCGTGCTGAACGGTTAGCCCCGCGACAACCGTCATTGTCTGTGGGCGCAGTTTCGGCGTGGCGCGTGTGCGCTGGGCGCGAACGTGACAGAATTCCCCGCCGGAATCGGGCACAACTAGGGCTTCCAAAGCGTTACACCCGCGCAGTGAGTGCGCACTACGGATGAAGGGGGATGGAGTACTCAGATGGCTACCGACTACGACAGCCCGCGGAAGACGGACGACGACCTGACCGAGGACAGCCTTCAGGAACTCCAGGCGCGCCGGATGGACAAGTCATCGAGCACTATCGACCTTGACCCCGACGATGTTGCCGAGTCTCTGGAGCTGCCGGGGGCCGACCTGTCGAACGAGGAACTCTCGTTCCGGGTGATACCGCGTCAGGCGGACGAATTCACGTGTTCGCGGTGCTTCCTTGTGCATCACAGGAGCCAGCTTGCCGAGGATCGCAATGGCCAGCTTGTCTGCCGGGAGTGTGCGGCCTAGGCTCAGGCGGTCTTGGTTGTCTCGCAGTCCGGGCTGCTGTACGCCCTGCGTGCCGCTGCCCGGGTAGCGAGCAGCCTGGCCGCCTCGACGCTCACGCCGGTCAGCACCGACCAGCCCAGTGCCTCACCGAGCGCTACCTGCGGGTCCTCCGGATGCGTGGGTGGTTCCTTGCCGGTGGCCTTGGTCCATGCGAAGGTGATCACCTTACGTGCGACGAAAGCGGCCACCATGGCCACAAGGGCGCTGGTGACCTTCGTGCCGATGTCCACTTTCCTATCTGCCATCCCGTTGCCTCCTTGTCGCCCCGTTACCCGATCGCGCAATCATGCCACTGGCTCGTGCCCGGGCCGCACCCGGCACCGCTCGATGGCCGCCGCCAGTTGCGCCGGATGCCTGGTACCAATCAGCCAGTACGGCACGCGTGGTGGCTCCGCGCCGGCCGGATCGAGCGCTATGTACACCGACTCCTTCAGGTAGGGTCGCAGATAAAGACGTGCCGCGGGGTCCGCTTGCGGGCCGCGCAGCCGCGTGGACTGCTTCTCGTCGAGGGCTATTACCTCGCCGACAGGCGCCAAAACGAGCACGGCGCTCCCCGCGCGCAAGGTACCGTCGCCGACCTCGATCGTTGCCCAGCTCAGCGCGATCAGCGCCGCCGCGAAGCCGACCGCAAGCCCGCCGATGATGATTATCGGCCACGGTTCGGGTAGTCCTGCATAGAGGGTGCCGCCGAGGATTAGGACGGTCGGGACGGCGAGCAGCCACCATGCGATCGGTACATGAAGCCGTTCGCGGTACTCGAGCATGCAGTCGAGGGTAGTAGGTCAGATGGAGTCGTGGCGGGGGTGGCAGGGCCTAGAGCGGGTCGGCCGAGGCGCGGCGGACTGGTTTGCCGCGGCCTGGCGATCCAACGGGAGCGGGGGGAGCAGCACGAAGACGCCAGCGGACAGCGACGGCAGCGGTGTCGTAACCGACGAGGCGGCTGCCTCCGATGCCGACGAACTCACGGAAAGCTCCGACAAGCTCGGCGAAGACGCTGACGGGCTGAGCGAGGAGGACAGGGTCGCACGCGGCACCGGCATCGAAGAGCAGATCGAACGGGGCGCGAGCGTCCGCGCTCAGGATCGGCTGCAGGTGCCCGAGCAGCGCCGCCCGGAGCAGCGGGACATCCGCCTTGTCGTGCCCGAACAGAGCCGGGTGCCGAGCTGGCTGGCGACCGGCGCCGCCTGGTCATGGCGGCTGCTGCTGCTGGCCGCCGCGATCTATCTGATCGCCCGCGTGCTGGGCATCCTGTACATCGTGGTCGTGCCCTGCACCGCCGCGATCCTGCTCACTGCCCTGCTGCAGCCGCTGGCATCGAGGCTGGGCCGTGCCGGGCTGCCCAGGCTCGCCGCGACGTGGTGCACCCTGCTCATCGCGGCAGCGGTGCTTGGCGGTCTGGGCATGCTGGTGACCAACCGGATCACCGCGGATTACCCGACCTTGGTCACCGATACCAATCACACCATCACGCAGGTGGAGTCGTGGCTGGCCCGCTCGCCGTTCCACGTCAAGAGCAGCCAGGTCAAGAATGTCCTGAACGACATCCCCAGTTATCTCAGCAAGCACAAGGCTCTTGTCGAGGGCACGGTGGTGACCGGCGGCAAGATCGCTGCCGAGTTCTTCGGTGGCCTGGTCCTCATGCTCTTCGTCACGTTCTTCCTGATCAAGGACGGAGAGCGGATCTGGAACTGGCTGCTCGGCGCGATCAAGCGAACCGAGACGGCACGCAAGATGGATCGCGCCGGGCGCGCCGCCTGGCTGTCGGTGGTCTATTACATGCGCGGGACGGTCGCGGTGGCGGCGATCCACGCGATCGTGATCGGGCTCGCCCTGTGGATCATGGGAGCCCCGCTGGTCATCCCGCTGGCCGTGCTGGTATTCCTGGCGGCGTTCGTGCCGCTGGTGGGCCTCCTGGTGGCGGGAGCGGTCGCGATCGTGGTGACCCTGGCGGCCAAGGGGTGGGTCGACGCGCTCATCTTGCTGTGCGTGCTCGTCGTCGAGGACCAGCTGGAGGGGCACCTGTTCCAGCCGCAGGTGGTCGGCCGGGTCATCAGGCTGCATCCGCTCGCGGTGATCCTGTCGCTCGCCGTGGGCGGCGTGCTGGCCGGCATACCCGGTGCCGTGGTCGCCGTGCCGGTGGTCGCCGTGATCACCCGGGCGCTGCCGGAATTGCGCCGCGGCGACGATGAGCACGATGACCCGTAGCGCCGAGCGATGCGACAGCGCCCCTTCCTCGCGCTATCCTCACGGTGCGTGGAGGGAGTCTTAGCGTGAACGGTTCCGGACCTGACGTGCTGATCAAGCGCCTCGATCCCGGCGTGGCGCTGCCGTCGTACGCCCATCCGGGTGACGCGGGCGCGGATCTGGCCGCTGCCGAGGACGTCGAGCTCGGGCCTGGCGAGCGCGCCCTGGTACGGACCGGGCTGGCGATCGCGCTGCCGGCCGGGTACGCGGCGTTCGTGCATCCCCGCTCCGGCCTGGCGGCGCGGCACGGGGTGACGATCGTCAACGCGCCAGGGACCGTCGACGCCGGCTACCGCGGCGAGATCAAGGTGACCCTGCTGAACACCGACCCGCTGCGCCCGGTCAGCTTCAAGCGGGGCGACAGGATCGCGCAGCTGGTCATCCAGCGGGTAGAGCACGCGGTCTTCCACGAGGCAGAGACCCTGCCGGGATCGGCCAGAGGCGATGGCGGCTTCGGCTCGACCGGCCTTGAGAGCACCACAGAAACTACAGGGAGTGTGCGGAGTGTTTCGTCGGCGTCGGTCGGCTGACGCGGGCCAGGAAGAATGGCAGGACGATCTCGATTACGAGGACGAGCCGGCCGAGGAAGAAGAGCCCCGGTTCGCCGAGTCCCCGCGGGCGGAAGGCGGCCCGTGGGATGCGGCGGAGCCGCACCCGCAGCTTGAGCGCGTCGACCTGGGCAGCCTGCGCGTGCCTGTCGGCCCCGAGCACGAGATCCAGCTCGTCATGGCCGAGCAGCACGGCGCCTGGGTCACGGTGAAGCACGGGGAGAGCGAGATGCAGGTCCAGGCGTTCGCCGCGGCGCGGAACAGCGCGCTGTGGGACGACGTGCGGGCCGAGATCGCCGCCGAGGTGCGCGGCGCCGGCGGGGGCAGCGAGGAGGCAGACGGATCGTTCGGCATCGAGTTGATGGCGCACGTGCCCGCCGAGCCCGGCCAGCCGGCCTCGGGTATGAGGCTGGTCAGGTTCGTCGGCATCGACGGCCCCCGCTGGTTCGTGCGCGGCCTGTTCACCGGGCCGGCCACCGCGGGCGGCGAGCCTGCCGCGCTGCTCGAGGAGGTGCTCAGGGACATCGTGGTGGTGCGCGGCGAGCACCCGGTGCCGCCGCGCGACATCCTCGAGCTGCGGCTGCCGCCGGAGGCGCGGCAGGCCTTCGAGGAGCACCAGGCGGCGGTGCAGGCCGAACAGGCGGAGCAGAACAAGTTCCGCACCGACCTGAACCCGTTCGAGCGCGGCCCGGAGTTCACCGAGACGCGCTAGTCCCGGCCCCGTCAGATACCGGTACCCGGATCAGCTCACCCGGAGCAGGCGCGCGAGTTCCTCCTCGACGTCCTCGCTGGTCACGAAGAACAACTCGTCGCCGGCCTGCAGCGGGTCATCCGGATGCGGGACCAGGACCCGCCCTTCGCGCAAGATGGCCACGAGCGCCGTGTCCGCCGGCCAGTCGATCGAGCCGACGCGCTGGCCGACGAGAGGCGCGTCCGCGGGCATGGTCAGCTCGACCAGGCTCGCCTCGCTCTGGCCGAACGTCATCAGCCGCACCAGGTCCCCGACGCTGACGGCCTCCTCGACGAGCGCGGACAGCAGTCTGGGGGTGGAGACCGCCACGTCCACGCCCCAGGACTCGTTGTAGAGCCACTCGTTGCCCGGATGATTCACCCTGGCCACCACCCGCGGCACCCCGTACTCGGTCTTGGCGAGCAGCGCCACGACCAGATTCACCTTGTCATCGCCGGTCGCCGCGATCACCACGTTGCATCGGTGCAGCCCGGCCTCATCCAGGGAACTGATCTCGCACGCGTCGGCGAGCAGCCATTCCGCCCTGGGCACGCTCTCGACCTTGATCGCCTTGGGGGAGTGGTCGATGAGCAGGACCTCGTGCCCGTTCTCGAGCAGCTCCCCGGCGATCGAGCGGCCGACCGCCCCGGCTCCGGCTATCGCGACCCGCATCAGTGCTCACCCTCACGGGACGCGAAGACCGCGGCGATCCGGTCCATGTCACTCTCCCTGGCGACGATGTGCATCACGTCCCCTTCCTGCAGCACCGTCCCGCCGTCGGGCACGAACGCCTGGCCCAGCCTGTCGACGAAGGCGACCCTGGTCTGCGCCCTGGTCTCGAGGGCCTTCACCTGCTCGCCGATCCAGCGCGGCGAGAAGGCGACCTCGGCAAGCACGATCTTGCCGGAGGGATCACGCCAGAGCGGCTCGGCCCCCTCGGGGAGCAGCTTGCGCAGCATCTGGTCGGCGGTCCAGCGCACCGTTGCCACGGTGGGGATGCCGAGACGCTCGTAGACCTCGGCGCGGCGGGGGTCGTAGATCCGCGCCGCGACCCGCTGCACGCCGAACGTCTCGCGCGCCACTCTGGCGGCGATGATGTTGGAGTTGTCACCGCTGCTCACCGCCGCGAAGGCGTCCGCGCGCTCGATGCCGGCCTGGATCAGCACGGCCCGGTCGAAGCCGATACCGGTGATCTTGTCGCCCTTGAAGGCCGAGCGGAGCCGGCGGAATGCCTCCGGGTCCCTGTCGATGACCGCGATGCTGTTATCCCGGTCCTCCAGGATGTGGGCGATCGTCGACCCGACCCGTCCGCAGCCCATGATCACGATATGCACGACGGTCCCTCCACGATGAGCGGGCTCCCCATTCCAGGGCGCCTCGCCAAAGGTATGCCCTCCACATGCGAGAATGCGACCCCATGGGTTATCAGCCCGGAGATGTCATCGAGGTGACCGCCACCGACGTGGCGCACGGGGGATGGTGCGTGGCCAAGCCGGATCACGGACCGGTCGTGTTCGTGCGCCATGCGCTGCCGGGCGAGCGCGTCCTCGCGCGCGTTACGGAGGTCACCTCCCGCCTGGCCCGGGCCGACGCGGTACAGATCCTGGCCGCGTCGGCGGACCGGGTCGAGCCGCCCTGCCGCTACGCGGGACCGGGCGGGTGCGGGGGCTGCGACTGGCAGCACGCCACCCCTGCCGCGCAGCGGTCGCTGAAGGCCGCCGTGGTCCGCCAGCAGCTCAAGCGGCTTGCCGGGATGGACCGCGAGGTCACCGTCGAGCCCCTGGCCGGCGACGAGGCGGGCCTGGGCTGGCGGACCCGGGTGCAGTTCGCGGTGCGTGCCGACGGGGTAGCCGGCCTGCGGGCGCACCGGTCGCACGAGGTGATCGCCGTGGACCGGTGCCTGATCGCCCATCCGGCCATCACCAGCCTCGGCATCACCGGCCGGCGCTGGAACGGCGTGGCCTCGGTAGAGGCCGTGGCCGGAGTCGGCCAGCGGTTGGTGATCCTCTCGCGGCCGGGTCAGGAGCGCGGGCCGCAAACCACCCGCCGTTCGGCATCAATTGAAGAGATAACGGCGGACGGCGTGGTCAGCCGCGCCGGCCACCGGCTGACCCCGTTGCGCGGCCGGTCCTTCCTGAGCCAGCGTGCGGCGGGACGGGACTGGCGGGTCGGCGCCGGCGCGTTCTGGCAGGTGCATCCCGCCGCGGCCGACGCGCTGGCCGATGCCGTCATGTCCGGGTTGCGGCCGCGGGCCGGTGACGTGGCGCTGGACCTGTACTGCGGGGCGGGGCTTTTCGCCGGGGTGCTGGCCGCGGCCGTCGGTCCTGGCGGCACCGTGATCGGCGTCGAGGCGGACGGGACCGCCGTCCGCGACGCGCGGCACAACCTGCGGGAGTGGCCCTGGACACGGGTCCACAGGGGCGACGTGGCGGCGGTGCTGCGCCGCGGCGGGTTCCCGCCGGCCAGGCTTGTCGTGGCCGACCCGCCGCGCTCCGGGCTGGCGCGGGAGGTCATCGATTATCTGTGCAGGCCGGCGAACGGGGCGGGCCTGCTCGGCTACGTATCCTGCGACCCGGCCACGCTGGCCCGGGATGTCGGCCTGCTTGCCGGGCGCGGATGGTCGCTGGACGGCCTGCGCGCGTTCGACGCGTTCCCGATGACGCACCACGTGGAGTGCGTCGCCGTCCTGCGGGCGCCCTCGGACGGGTAACCGCCGGGCCCGGCGGCGGTCAGGCCGAGGATCCCCTGTCGGTCTTCTTGACGTAGTAGCCAAGCCCGGGGATGCGGGTCAGCAGGCCCTCGTCCTGCAGCGTCCGCAGCGCCTTGGCGCAGGTCTGCCGTGCGTGGCCGTACTGCTGGCTCAGCGTGGTGATGGACGGCGTCGGCATACCGGGCGCGAGGGTTCCCTCCGCGATCTCCCGGCGCAGCAAGGCGGCCAGGCGCACGTACGCTCTTGGGTCCGATTCGTCGGTTATCGACACTCTCGTACCGTACTCGATTGGCAATATTGCCAATCGCAACGCTTCGACACTAGTCGAGATTGGACGAGGTGTCCAATCGTGGGTTAACGTCTGAAACCGACAGGGCCGGAACGGGCCGAGCCGAGTCACAACCCTGCGGGCAGGTCATGATCTTCTACTCCTGGACGGCGCTGAGCGACGCGAATTCCGCCTCCGGCCGGGCGTCCGTCGCCATGGGCATCACCGACGATCGCGGACGGGCCATGCGGGCGGGCGAGGAGACCCTCGGATCCGGCCTGGCCCTGCTGGTCATCATCGAGGCGGTGCGCCCGGCGATGGCGGCCCACACGCTCGCCGCCTGCTACGTGAGCACCGGCGTCGGCTGGCGTGGCCGGTGCACCCGGAGCGGCGAGGTCAGCTGGGAGAGGTTCTTCGTGCCGGTCGACACTGCTGACCCGTGCGAGCCCCTGGCAGGATGGGAGCATGAAGCTCCGGATCTTCACTGAGCCACAGCAGGGTGCCGACTACGCGACGCTGCGCCGGGTGGCACTGGCCGCGGAGGAACTCGGCTTCGACGCGTTCTTCAGGTCCGACCACTACCTGAAGATGGGCAGCGGCTCCGGGCTGCCCGGGCCCACCGACTCCTGGGCCGCGCTGGCCGGCCTGGCCGTCGAGACCAGCCGCATCAGGCTCGGGACGCTGGTGAGCGCGGCGACGTTCCGGCTGCCCGGCCCGCTCGCCATCACGGTCGCCCAGGTCGACCAGATGAGCGGCGGCCGGATCGAGCTCGGCATGGGCGCCGGGTGGTTCGAGGGCGAGCACACCGCCTACGGCATACCGTTCTCGCCGCTGCGCGAGCGCTTCGACCGTTACGAGGAGCAGCTGGCGATCATCACCGGCCTGTGGGCCACGCCGGACGGCGAGACGTTCTCCTTCGAGGGGACCCACTACCGGCTGGCCGACTCGCCGGCCCTGCCGAAGCCGGCCCAGCGCCCCCGCCCGCCGCTGATCATCGGCGGCTCAGGTGCCCGCCGCACGCCGCGGCTGGCCGCCAGGTATGCCGACGAGTTCAACGTCCCCTTCGAGTCCGTGCGGGAGACCGCGGCGGTATTCGACCGCGTCCGGGAGGCGTGCGAGGCCGCGGGCCGCTACCCGTCCTCGATGATCTTCTCCGCCGCCCAGACCGTGTGCTGCGGGAAGGATGACGCCGAGTTCCGCCGCAGGGCCGAGGCGATCGGCTGGAATCCCGACGATTTCCGTGAGAAGGGCATCGGCGGGACGCCGGGCGAGGTCGCGGCGAGGATCGCCAGCTTCGCCGATATCGGAGCCGAGCGGTGCTACCTGCAGGTGCTCGACCTCAGCGACCTGGACCACCTGGAGCTGCTCGCCTCCGACGTCGTGCCCCAGGTGATCTAGCCCGGTCCCCTGGTCAGGGCTCGAACGCGCGGCTGGCGGCCTCGCGCCCCGCGGCGCTGGCAGACAGGTAGCCGTAGGTGCCCTGCTCACGCAGTTCCCTGGCCGCGGCGACCAGCGCGCCGAGCGCGGCGAAGGCGAACGCGCCGCCGACCGAGATGCGGCTGACCCCGGCCTCGGCCAGCTCGCGGACCGTCGGCGCGCCGGCCACGGCCAGCACGTTGACCGGGCGGTCCACCGCGCCGATGACCTGGCGGATGTCCTCGATGCCGCGCAGGCCCGGGGCGTAGAGCACGTCGGCGCCTGCCTGCTGATAGGCCTGCAGCCGGGCGATCGTGTCGGCCAGGTCCGGCCTGGCATGCAGGTAGTTTTCCGCGCGGGCGGTCAGCACGAAACGGACGGGGCCGGCATGCGCGGCCTCCGCCGCGGCCGCGACCCGGTCGGCGGCGAGCTGGAGGTCGTAAATCGGGTCGTCCTCGTGCCCGGTGAAGTCCTCCACCGAGCATCCGGCGAGGCCGGTGCCTATCGCGAGCGCCACGGTCTGCGCCACGCCCGCCGGGCTGTCCGCGAAGCAGTTCTCCAGGTCGGCCGAGACGGGCAGGTCGGTCGCCGTCACGATCGCCGCGGCGTGGGCTAGCGCTTCGTCCCTGGTCACCGACCCGTCGTCGCGGCCAAGCGTGGCCGCGTAGCCCGAACTCGTGGTCGCGAGAGCGTCGAAGCCTGCCCAGGCGAGCAGCCGTGCCGACCCGGGGTCCCAAGGGTTCGGCAGCAGCAACGGATCGCCTGGCCGGTGAAGGGCGAGGAATCGCTGCGCCCGCTCTGCCTGAGTCGTCATGCCAGTAACGTATCGGCACGGGTCCGCTGGCTCTACTCCAGCGGACCTCCCCATACGGCTTGCGGGGCAGTAGGCGCGATGCGATCGTTGAGCAGTGCGCTCTGACACCGGCACCGCCAGGAGGGTAAGGCTTGTCATTACCCTGTCGGTCGCGGGCGCCGTCACGGTCATGCTCGGCGTCCTCCTGGTGATCGTGGGCACGGCAATACGGCTGTTCAGCAGCCATCCGGTCAGCCACATCACCGGAATCGGCCTGGGCGTGGCCGCGGCTGGCATGGCGTTCGGCCTGATCGTCCTCGTGATCTTCCTGTTCACGCGGGACGGCACCGCGGCGGGTAACGCATCCCGCCAGCAGCGCGCCCGGTCGCCCCGCCGGCCCGGGGACGGGCGGCGTCAGGCGGGCGGTACCCGGGGCGGGCGCGGTCAGCCGGGGCGCGGCGCCTCGGCACGCCCTCGCAGGCAGCAGGTGCTGAACCCGACGACCATCTACACGCCAGGCGGCCTGCTCGACATGCCGAGTGACACCTCTGATCAGGCTGCCGGGCGCCCGAGGTCGGCGAGCGGCAGCCCGAGGTCGGCGAGCGGCGGCCCAGGGTCGGCTGGCGGCGCCCAGGGGTCGGCTGGCGCCACCCGGAGTTCGCGGACCGGCCGGCCGGGCGGCGGGCGCGGCCAGGACTGGCCGCAAGCTGGACGCGCGGGCGCGCCGCGGGCCGCACACCCACCGGGGCCGCCGTACTCCCCCGGAAGCGGTTACCCGCCGGGGACCGCTCATCCGCAGGAAACCGGCCACGCACAAGCGACAGGGAACCCGCAGGGGACGTTTTACCCTCCTGGTC
>JASHTQ010000755.1 GCA_030040475.1 Streptosporangiaceae bacterium | reverse complement strand
GAGCGCGAGCAGATCGTCCAGGCGATCGGTGAAGGCGCCCACGCGTGGGCGGTGCACAACTTCGCGTCCGGCTGCGAGGTGGCCGACATGCTGGTGCAGCGCCTTGATTTCGGCCCCGGCGTCCGAGACGCGCTGGCGTTCACGTTCGAGCGGTGGAACGGAAACGGCTTCCCGAAGGGGGCGCGCGGCGAGGAGATCCCGCTCGCCATGCGCGTCGTGCACCTCAGCCACGATATGGAGGCGATCGGCCGGCTGTTCTCGCCGGCCAGGGCGGTGCAGACGGCGCGCGAGCGTCGCGACCGCACCTACGACCCGGAGCTCGCGGACCTGTTCGCCGCGCACGGGAACAGCTGGTTCGACCGGCTGCGGAAATCAGAGCCATGGGACGCCGTGCTCGACCTCGAACCGGAACCGCACCGCACCCTGCGGGGCGCCGAACTCGACGAAGCGCTCACGGTCGCGGCCGACTTCATCGACCTGAAATCGCCGTACATGGCCGGCCACAGCCGACGTTGCGCGCAGCTGGCCGCGGACGCCGCCGCACGGCTCGGCTTCGCCGACGGCGCCCTCGTGAGCCTGCGGCGAGCCGCGCTCGTGCACGAGTGGGGCACCACCGCCGTGCCGAACTCGATCTGGGACAAGCCAGGGCCGCTCACCCGCGCCGAATTCGACCGGGTCGAGCTGCATCCGATGCTCACCGAGCAGATGCTCCGCCGCTCGCCGGCCCTCGCCGTGCTGAACCCGGTCGCGGCCGCGCACCACGAGAAGACCAACGGGTCCGGCTACCACAAGGGGCTGCGGGCCGGCACCGTCGATCCGGGTGCGAGCGTCCTGGCCGCCGCGGACATCTACGTCGCGCTCACCGCCGACCGCGCCGACCGTCCCGCGTTCTCCGCCAAGGACGCCGCCGCCGAGCTTCGCCGGCTCGCGGCACAAGGCGCGCTCGAGCACGCCGCGACCGACGCGGTGCTCGCGGCGGCCGGCCACCGCCAGCCGCCCGCCAAGTCCCGCCGGCCCCAGCATCCCGGCGGGCTCACCGGCCGCGAGGCCGAGGTGCTGCGCCTGGCGGCGCGGAGCCTGACGACGCGGGAAATCGCCGACAGGCTCTTCATCTCGGCCAAGACGGCCGACCACCACATCCAGCACGTCTACGCCAAGATCGGGGTGTCGACCCGAGCCGCCGCCGCCCTGTGGGCGATGCAGCACGCCCTCGCCGGCTGAGCCGACGCCGTACCGTCAACCATGACCGGGCGGACGATGCCGGAGGGCGTGAGCGGCGAGCGGAGCCTGCCCGATGGCTGGCTGGACTACTACCGGGCCGCGCTACTGGCCAAGTGCGACGGACTGACACGGCCTCATGCAACGCGGTCGACGCCGTCGGCCTGGCTTTTCTGGGAGGGGGGGCCGGCGACGAGATCCCGCAGCCGGTTCCACCGGTCCTCGCGGCGCTGGTCGTAGCGATTGGCGGCGCGCCTGGCGAGCCGTGGCCGGCTGGCATACCGGTGCGCCGCCCACCATGACCCCGGCTTCGCCAGCCTGATGGCCCCGGCCAGGGCCACGACGCCGATGAAGACGCCGATGACGCCGGTCACGACCTTCCCCTTGAGCAGGCATATCACGCACAGCAGAAGGTTGACGGCGATGGCGGCGACCGACGACCACCACGCGGTCGTGCCGACCCGCCCGGTCAGGAAGTCGGCCCCGCCGATCAGCGTTCCGGTGATCACCAGGACGCAGAAGATCGCGTCGACCGACTTGCGCCCCTGTTCGGTCCAGTAGACGTCCTCCAGGTGCAGCCAGAGCGCGAACTCGTCGAAGGTGAGGCCGACGCCCACCCCGAACAGGGCCGCGGCCAGGTCCAGCGCCGCCCCCCGCGGCATCGCCGACACCAGGGCGATGCCCGTGCCGATGATGATCAAGATGCCGAAAACCTGGTGATGAATGTGATGCCCCGCGATCCGCACGTTGCCGAGCCCGACCCCGCCGCCGCTGCCCGACCGGATCAGCCTGGTTACGATCCTGGTGACGAGGAAGGTGACCAGGATCGCCAGGAACATCCACATCATCGGCCGCAGCGACAGCTCGGCCGTCCCGATCGGGAGCTTCACCCGAGCCGGGATCCTCGGATGCGGGATCCTTACCCGCGAAACAACCAAAGACGCTGTGCTGCCAGGCCCGACTCGCACTGCACCCTCCCGCGCCTACGGCCCGATGCTCGGAGTGTACGCCCGGCAGCCGGGACGCCGTCCATCCCGCAGCCGGGCCGCATTTCCTATAAAGCTGGTCGAAATAATTGACAAATGAGGACGACTGGGGTAAGGCTGGACCCATGGCCGTTGAGTCTGAGGAATTCACCGAACTCGGCGACGAGTTCGCGCTCATCGCCGAGACGGCGGCGGAGGCGGGCATCGTCGCGGACGGGCCGCCCCGGGTCCGCCGGAGCTGGGTCAACGTGCCCGCGGGCGGTCACGTCAGCGGGGTGTTCTGGGGCAACGGGCCGCCGGAGGTGGTGTTCCTGCACGACATCGGCGAGAGCGCCCGCGGCTGGGACGCCGTCGCCCTGGCTCTCGGCCGCCCCTCGGTCG
This sequence comes from Streptosporangiaceae bacterium, assembly GCA_030040475.1. The sequence goes on along the minus strand of JASHTQ010000755.1, from coordinate 7,539 downwards.
CCATCGACCTGCCTGGTCACGGGCGCTCCGACTGGCGGCGCGACGGGCGCTACGAGCCCGGCACGCTCACCTCGGCCGTCGCGGAGGCCATCAGGTCGTTCGCGCCGCGTGCCCAACTCGTCGCCGGGAGCGGCCTGGGCGGGCGCACCGCGCTCGCGCTGCGCCGGCGTCAGCCGCGGCTGCTGCCGCGGCTCGTGCTTGTCAGCACGCTCCCCGGTTCGGTGCCCAGCCGAGTCCCGGGTGCCGAGCGGTTCGCCAGCCCCGCCGAGGCCCTCGCGGCGCTGGCCGTCAGGCGCCCGGAGCGCAGCGCGGCGTCCTTGCGCCGGGAGGTCCGGTACGAGCTCAGCAAGGATCGGGACGGTTCGTGGGCGTGGCGTCATCATCCGGGCAACCTGCCGACCGCCGCTGCCGGCGCCGACGGCCCGGGGGCGGCTGACGAGGCCCTGTGGACCGAACTCGGCCAGCTTGGCCCCGCGGCCGCGCTCATCCGCAGCGACTGGGTGGGCCCGCTGTCCGCGCTCGACCTCGCACGGCTGCGCGAGCGGGCACCGGACGTGCAGGTCATCACGATTCCAGACGGCGGCGCGGACGTCGCCGCCACCCAGCCCGCCGCGCTCGCCGCGGCCCTTGACCAGCTACTGACGACCCAGCCACTGACGACCCAGCCACTGACGACGGAGACAGAGGGACAGCGATGACACAGGCGACCGAACACCTCACCAGCCAGACGGCCCTTACGCCGCGGGTGCGGACCGAGCCGAACCAGCGGCGGGTGCGGGTGTTCTTCGGCGGCGAGGCGGTGGCGGACAGCAGCAGGACGGTGTACCTGTTCGAGACCGGGCACCTGCCGGTGTACTACTTCCCCCGCCACGACGTCCGGTTCGACCTGCTCGAGCCGACCAGCCACCACACCCACTGCCCGTACAAGGGCGACGCCTCGTACTACACCGTCGTCGCGGGCGGGCAGCGCCACGAGAACGCGGTATGGGCCTACCCGGATCCGATCGACTCGGTGCCCCAGCTCAGGGACTACGTCGCCTTCTACTGGGACCAGGCGGATGCCTGGTACGAGGAGGACGACGAGGTTTTCAGGCATCCCCGCGACCCCTACCACCGGGTGGACGTGCTGAACTCCTCGAAGCACGTCCAGGTCCTGGTGGACGGCGTGGTCGTGGCGGAGAGTCGGCGCCCGAGGCTGCTGTTCGAGACCGGCCTGCCGGTCCGCTACTACCTGCCGAAGCTCGACGTCCGGCTCGACCTGCTCGAGCCGAGCCCGAAGCGGACCCGCTGCCCGTATAAGGGGGAAGCCGTCTACTGGTCGGTGCGGGCCGGCGGCGAACTGCACGAGGACATCGTGTGGAGCTACCCGGCGCCGATCCCGGAGACGCCGAAGATCGAGAACCTGCTCGCCTTCTTCAACGAGAAGACCGACATCGTCGTCGACGGCGTGCCGCAGGAGCGCCCCGTCACCAAGTGGTCCTAGCCAGCTCCGCCGGCACCGAGCGAGGAATACCGTCATGACCTCTGTCATCCCCGTCATCGACCTTGCGGCCGCGACCGCCCCGGATGCCCCCGAGGAACTCCTCGGCCAGGTCAGGGAGGCTACCGAGACCGTCGGCATCATCCAGGTGCTCAACCACGGCGTCCCCGAGCACCTGATCAGCGAATTCGACCAGCGCATCGGGCGGCTGCTCGACCTGCCCAGGGATCGCAAGGCCGAGCTGACCAGCCCGACGGGCCACCCGTACCGGGGCTGGCGGCAGTGGCCCGACGACTTCGGCCGCCTCGAGCTCGAGCGCTTCAACGTCGGCCAGTTCGACAACGCCGGCCAGGCCAGGGCGGCCGGCCTGGCCGAGGAATACCTCGGCCTCTACGCTCACGACAACGTGTGGCCGGCCGACGACCCGGGGCTGCGCGACCTGACGTTCCGCTACATCGCGGCGGGACGGTCGGTCGCCGAGCGCGTGCTCGGCCTGTACGCGCGGGCGCGGGGGCTGCCGGATGGCACGTTCCCGGTGAGCCCGCTGCCGTACCTGAGCTTCACCGTGAACAACTACCCGACCTGGACCTACCCGGATACCGGCAACGACGAGGACAAGCTGCTGCTGCTCGAGCACGCCGACGGCTCCGCGGTGACGATCCTCGCCCAGGGCGGCGACTACGAGGGACTGCAGGTCCAGCTTCCCGACGGGGACTGGCTGCCGGTGCCGATCGTGCCCGGCGCCCTGCAGGTCTTCTCCGGCACGCTGCTCACCCGCTGGACCAACGGGCTGCTGCGCCCGGCCCGGCACCGGGTAGTGGCAGGCGGCACGCAAAAGCGCCGGTCGGTGGCCATCTTCTACTACCCGGGCCTGGAGCAGGTGCTCGAGCCGCTGGCCCCGTTCGTCGAGCCGGGGGAGGAGACCGACTACGAGCCGGTCACCCAGTGGGAGCTGGTCAAGGACGGCGTGGAGAACTACCTGAAGGTGTTCGGCCGGCCCGAGCAGGTCACCGCGTGGCGCGAGGGCAGGCCCTACGTCGCCGAGCTCGCCGAGAACTCGGCGGGCCGCTAGTGGCCGCGCTGCCGGCCGCCGAGTGCGCCGCGCTGGCCGGGCGCGCGGCCGCCCTGGTGGACGTGGCCGCGCTGCCCACCACGGGGGCCGGCGAGTCGGTCGTGCTCTGGCAGGACGAGGACTCCATCGCCTGGCTCAACGTGATGCTTGAGCCGCGTGACACCGGGTTCCACGACCACGACGGGTCCGCGGCCGGCGTGCACGTGATCAGGGGAAGCGTGACCAACGAGGGGCTGCCGATCGGCGGCGGCCGGCGCGTCCGCCGGTACGAGGCGGGCGGCTCGTTCTGGGTCCCGCCCGACGGCATCCACCGGATGTACCACGACGCGGGCGCGGTCACCCTGCACGTCTACTCCCCGCCGCTGCGCTCGATCGGCTATTACGAGGTCGTCGACGGGCTGCTGCAGCGGACGCCGGGGTCGGCCGACGAGGAATCGCCGGCGAGCCCGCGGCTGCTTGCGGCGCTCACCGGCGAGGCTCTGGCCGGCAACGGCCCCGCTAGCGGATGATCGGGCCGGCACCGGGCGCGGCGCCGTCCGGTGCCGGGTGCGCCGGCTTCCAGCCGAGCGCCGGCGCGATCTCGGTCGCGATCGCCTCGACCGCCGCCAGCCGCTGCGCGCTGCTCGTCGTCCCGTACGCCACGGAGAACTGCAGCTCGGTGGTGAACCGGAGGGCGGGGAACGCGCGGATCGACGCGACGATCTGCTCGGGCGTCCCGTAGTGGACGTTGATGACCGCCGCCTTTTCCGCCAGCGTGCGGGCCGGCGGGAGCCAGTCCTTACCCCAGGCGTAGACCGTCTCCAGGTCCGCCGCGAGCGCGGCGAGGCCGGCCCGGCGGTCCGCGGCGGGGTGGACGTGGACGACGAGGCCGACCCGGGGCGGCACGCCGTCCGGGAGGCTCTCGTGGTAGGCGGCCGCGGTGACCTCTGCGGGCACCGTCTGCGTGGTGCCGATGAGCACGCCGTTGCGCCTGAGGGCGGAGTCGTGCCCGGTCTGCTTGGTGAGCGCGGACTCCCAGATGCGGGCCGACAGGCCGGGCGCGGGCGGGTTGAGCTCCTGGTCCGTGCCGTTGACCGGGTTGCCGTCGAGGATCGAGGCGAGCGCGGCCAGGGAGCGCAGGTACCCGGCCTTCTTCCGGGCCGGGTCCGGGTCCAGGTCGATGCCGAGGGCGGCGGCGATCGGCGGCCGGCCGCCGTTGGACACGCCGAGCTCGAGCCGCCCGCCGCTGATCGCGTCGAGCACCGCGGCGTCCTCGGCGACCCGGACCACGTTCTCCAGCGGCAGCGGCACGACCGCGGTGCCGAGCCGGATCCGCGAGGTGCGGCCGGCCAGCGCGCCGAGAAACGGGAACGGCGACGGCAGCCCGCCGGGAAAGCTGAACCCGGGTGTGCCGCCGGCCCTGCGGAACTTGTACGAGCGCACCCAGGCGGTCTCGAAGCCCAGTTCCTCGGCGCGGACGAACAGGTCCAAGGTGTCGCGGTAGACGGTCGCCTGGTCGCCGTGCTCGCGCAGGTCGGAGTGGATGGCGATGCGCAGCCGCGTCACCGGTCGTCCCGCAGGTGCCCGCGCAGGGTGGTGGCGGTGTACTCGGCCCGGTGCAGGCCCCGGGCCTGCAGGATCGGCACCACGTGGTCGGCGAACCGGCGGAGCGAGCCGGGCAGCGTCGTCGGCTGCAGGGTGAAGCCGTCGCTCGCGCCGCCGGCCAGCCAGGCCTCGATGAGGTCGGCGAACTGCTCCGGGGTCCCGGTGAACTCCAGGCCGCCGGGCAGCCCGGTCAGCTCGTCGGCGAGCTGGCGGAACGTCTTGCCGCTCTCCCACCCGCGGCGCACGATCTCGTCGGTGCGGCTGGTCCGGCTTGCGGCCGCGATGGCCGCCTGCGTCAGCGGCCTGTCCGGGTCGATCAGCCCGGCGTCGAGCCCCGCGTTGTGCGCCAGGTTGCGCCAGCGGAACTCGGGGTCGACCCGCTCCTCCAGGTCGGCCCGCAGCGCCCGCGCCTCCGCCTCGGTGCTGCCGAGCACGAACGCCACGCCGGGCAGCACGAGCACGTCGTCCGGGTCCCGCCCGTGGCGGCGGGCGGCACCGCGGATCGACTCGCGGAACCGGCGCCCGGACGGGATGTCCGGCTGCGCCGCGAAGACCAGGTCGGCGCTCTGCCCGGCCAGCTCGATGCCCGGCCCCGACGAGCCGGCCTGGGCGAACGCGGGCCGGCCCTGCGGCGAGCGGGGCAGCGTCAGCGCGCCGCTGACGTCGAAGAACCGGCCGTGGAAGTCGACCGGCCTGATCAGGTCGGTGTCCGCCCAGATGCCCTTCTCCTGGTCGGCAAGGACCGCGCCGGCCTCCCAGCTGTCCCACAGCCGTGTGACGACCTCGACGAACTCCCGCGCCCGCGCGTAGCGGTCCGCGGGGTCCGGGTGCGCCGCGAGCCCGAAGTTGCCTGCCGCCCCCGCGTACCTGGTGGTCACGATGTTCCAGCCCGCCCGGCCGCCGGACAGGTGGTCGACGGTGGCGAGCCGGCGCGCCAGGTCGTACGGCGCGCTGTAGGTGGTGGACGCGGTCGCGATCAGGCCGATCCGCGTCGTGCTGCGGGACAGCGCCGCGAGCAGCTCGAGCGGGTCGAAGCCGACCTGCGGGAAGTACCTGGCGCGGAAGATCGCCAGCCCGGGGGAGTCGGCGAAGAAGACGGCGTCGAGCAGCCCGCGCTCGGCGTCCAGCGCCGCCCGCTCGAGCACGCCGAACCGGGCGGGGCCGGCCAGGTCCGCCGGGTCCGCCAGCTTCCACGCGGACTCGTGGTAGCCCACGCCGGTCAGGAACGCGGTGAGATGCGCGTGCCGGCTCATGCGGCGTGCCTCGCGGCGTCGCGGCCGGCCACGGCCTGCTTGATCAGCCGGAGCGTCTCCTGGCGCAGCTCCGCGTCCGGCCGGCTGGTGACGTGGCTGCCGAGCGTGACGACGCCGATGCCCAGGTCGTGGTAGGCCAGGACGGCATCCGCGATGCTGGCGGGCGAGCCGACCAGCGTCGGGGTCGCCCGCGCGAGCACGGTGAGGCCGAGGTAGAGCACGTCGTCTTCCCACGCCGTGCCGGCCGGGCTGACGTCGGCGAAGCGGTCCTCGCGGATGGACCGGACCGCCGCGCGCTCGCCCCCCGACCGGAACTCCTGCAGCCGCCTGATCGACTGCTCCAGGTCGCGCAGATGCTGGCGGGCCCCCTCGTCGGTCTCGCCGACGAGCATGTTGAGGTTGACCCAGAAGCCCGGGTTCCGGCCCGCCGCCGCGGTGGCGACCCGCGCCTGGGCGATCTTCTCCGCCGCGTTCGCGCGGGAGGTCCCGTGGAAGGCGAGCACGTCGCCGAACCGGGCGCCGAGCTCGATCGCCTCGGCCGACTCCGCGGGCACCGAGATCACCGGCCGCGGCGACTGCACCGGCTTCACGCCGGAGAACGCGCCCCGCACCTGGTAGAACTCGCCGTCGAAGTCGAACGGCGCGTCCCTGGTGAGCACCCCGGTGAAGACCTCCAGGTACTCGGCCGCGCGCCGGTACCGCGCCTCGCGGTCGGCCAGGTCCCCGTCGCGCGGCAGGTCGGAGCCGCCCCTGCTGCCGAGGATCAGGTGGACGCCGGCCCGGCCGCCGGACAGCCGGTCCAGGGTCGCCACCGCGCGGGCGGCGGCGGTCGGGGCCTGGGTGCCGGGACGATGGGCAAGCACCACCCGCAGCCGCTGGGTGTGCGCGAGCGCCCAGGCGGCGGTCACGGTGACGTCTGGCCACGTCGCGCTCTGCGGGATGATGCTGGAGTCATACCCGGCGGCCTCGTACTCCCGCGCCTCGGAGCTGATGTAATCGGGGTCCGCGGTGACCGGCTCGGGTACCGGCGTGAAGTAGGCGGCCTCCCGCGCTATCGGCGCCGTCGAGTAGCTGTTGCTGTACGACTGCGGGTTGATCCAGGAACGCAGTTCGATCGGCATCGGACCTTACCTTCCGTCCTTCGGCATCAGGGCGTGCGCGCTCGCCGCAGCGAGAGCGCGGAGTCGACAAGCGACTGCGTGTACGGATGCTCCGGTTCGGTGAAGACCTGCTCGGCGGCCTTGAGCTCGACGAGCTCGCCGTCGTACAGCACGCCGATGCGATCGGAGACCTGGCGCACCACGGCCAGGTCGTGCGAGATGAACAGGTAGGAGACCCCGGTGCGCTCCTGCAGTTCGGCGAGCAGGTCGAGCAGCCGCGCCTGGCTGGAGACGTCGAGCGCGGAGGTCGGCTCGTCGCAGATCACCAGCGGCACGTGCCCGGCGAAGGCCCTGGCGATCGTCACCCGCTGCTTCTGCCCGCCGGACAGCTGGTGCGGCAGCTTGTCGAGCAGGTCCTCCGCCACCCCGGTGCGCGCCGCGAGCTGCTCGACGGTCCCGGTGCCGTCGAGCAGCTCGATGGACCTGGCCAGCACCCGGCGGACGCTGCGGCGCGGGTTCAGCGACGCGTCCGCGCCCTGGAAGACCACCTGGACGCGCGGCAGCACCTTGCGGCCCCGGTGCCGGTCGGCGACGTGGAAGCGGATCGTGCCCTCGTAGCGGGTCAGCCCGGCCAGGGCCAGGCCGAGCGTGGTCTTGCCGCTGCCCGACTCGCCGACCAGGCCGAGCACCTCGCCCCGGCCGATCGTGAAGGATACGTCCCGCAGCGCGACCTTGCGGTCGTACCGCTTGGTCAGGTTGGACACCGTGACGAGCGGCTCGTCCAACGCCGCGGGCCGCGGGCCGGGCGCGGGGGCAGGCACCACCGATCGTTCGGAATAATCGGATTGCGGCGCGGTACGATCCGTGACCGCGGCCCGCGGCCCGGAGCGGCGTGCGGCGTTGATGTCGGGCAGCGCGGCGATCAGCGCCCTGGTGTAGGGGTGCTGGGGCGCGAGCAGCACGTCGGCGGCCGGCCCTTCCTCGACGAGCACGCCCTCGCGCAGCACCCCGATGCGCTGGCAGTGCGCGGCCACCAGCGGGAGGTTGTGG
>JASHTQ010000102.1 GCA_030040475.1 Streptosporangiaceae bacterium | reverse complement strand
GTGGTGACGAACAGCGCGGGCTTCCACGTGAACGGGAGCACGTTCCTCGCCGCGATGTTCATGAGCCTGTTCGTGATCTACGGCTTCGACACCGCCTCCACGCTGGCCGAGGAGACCAAGGACCCGCGCCGCGCGGCGCCCAAGGCGGTGCTGTTCTCGGTCATCGGCGCGTTCATCATCGGCGGCGTGTTCCTGCTCGGCGCGCTGGTCGCGATCCCTAACCTGGGCACCGCGGTCAAGGACGGGTACGGGCCGGCCCAGATCATCGAGGCCAACTTCTCCACCGCGTTCGCCACCATCTACCTGCTCGTGGTCTCCGCCGCGATCTTCGTCTGCTGCCTGTCGATCCTGGCCGCGACGATCCGGCTGTGCTTCGGGATGTCGCGGGACAACCAGCTGCCGGGGTCGATGTTCCTGTCCCGGGTGTCGCCCAACCTGCACACCCCGGTGTGGAGCTGCGTCGCGGTCGCGGCGATCTCGGCGATCCCGTTCATCCAGTACTCCGGCGCCGGGATCATCGCGATCGCCGCGACCGGCATGATCTACCTGAGCTACTTCCTCGGCAACATCGTGATCATGGCGGCGCGGTTGCGCGGCTGGCCGAAGGTCAAGGCGCCGTTCCGGCTGGGACCGTGGGGCATCGTCGTCAACGCCGTCGCGCTGCTGTACGGCGGGGCCATGATCGTCAACTTCGCCTGGCCGCGGGCGGCGAGCAACCCCAAGCCCAACCAGACCGCCGGGCTGCTCAAGCTGGGTTTCCTTGACGGCGTTCCGATCCTGTGGACCGTGGTGATCTTCATCGCGCTGATCGGGGTCATCTACTACCTGGCGGTCGGGCGCAGGAAGACCTTCCCTTCGGTGACAGCGCCGTCACCGGACGACCCGGTCCAGGAGGCCGTGGCCGGGTCCTAGCCTGAGGGCATGAGGGACCGGGGGGAGCGGGGTCCGGCTCCCGGCGGGGTTCGCCTCGCTAGGAGCCGGACTGCCGGCCCTGCGGGGAGGCCATTGGGAGGTGCTGAAGATGTCGCAGCCGACCACGCCTTCCCCGTCCCCGGCTTCGCCCGCGGCTTCGGCGCCGGCTTCGGCGCGGGGCGGGCGGCGGCGGGTGCGGCCGGCGCTGCGGATCGGCGCCAGGCAGCCGCCCGCGATCGTGCGGGTGCCTGGAACCACGCTGTACGCGCAGATCGAGGACTGGCTGGCCGGCCAGATCGACGCCGGCGCGCTGTCGCCGGGCGACCGGCTGCCGACCGAGCAGGACCTGGCGGGGTGGTTCGGCGTCAGCCGGATGACGCTGCGGCACGCGCTGGCCGAGCTGGCCCAGCGCGGGCTGGTGACCAGGACCGTCGGGCGGCACGGCGGGACGGTCGTGGCCGCGCCCAAGCTCGAGCAGGACCTCACCACGCTGGCCGGGTTCTCCGAGCAGCTGCGCCGTCACGGGATGGTGGCCGGCGCCAGGGTGCTTTCTGCGAGCCTGCTGCCCGCCGGGCCGGCGGCGCGGTCCGCGCTGCGGCTCGCCGAGGACGACGAGGTCTACGAGGTCCGGCGGATCCGGCTCGCCGACGGCAGGCCGATCGTGCTCGAGCGGTCGCTGTTCCCCGCGTTCCGGTTTCCCGGCATGCTGGACTGCCGGCTGGACGGATCGCTGTATGAGCTGCTCGAGGAGAAGTACGGGCTGCGGCCGCACCGGGCCAGGGAGTGCCTGGAGCCGGTGACCGCCGGGGTGCGCGAGGCCGAGGCGCTCGAGGTCGCCGAGGGCGCCCCGCTGATGCAGGTCGAGCGGACCGCGTATGCGCGGACCGGCGAGCCGCTGGAGTTCGCGCGCGACCTGTTCCGCGGCGACAGGACCCGGGTCGTGGTGTGGACGTCCGAGCTGGCCGGCGACATCTGAGCCGCGCAGCCGGGCAACGTGAGCCGCTGATCAACCCTGGAAACTGCCGGAAACCCCGTTGACCGTTACCGTGAGCGTGTGGGCGGAACTGGTCCATTCCCCCCAGATGCACTGCGTGGTGAAGGTCGCGCCGCCGCTGCCGTTCGCGGTGACCACGTTTCCGCTGAAGTCCAGGTCGGTGAGGCCGACGGCGGGCCAGAACTGGCCGCCGTTGTCCGAGCATTCATAAGACAGGGCGGAGCCGGCCGGGAAATCACTGACAGTGACCTGCACCGCAGAACACGACTTGACGCTCGAACAGTCACCGACCTGCGGCGTCGCGGCGGGACCCCTGCTGACCGACACGGTCGAGTGCGCCGCCACGGTGGTTGCCGAGGCGCTGGATGTCGCGCTGTGCTGGCCGGCCGCATCGATGACGTAGGCCGTGAACGTTTGCGTCTGGCTGTAGCCGTAAGACGTCGTGGTGCTCCCGGCCCCGGTGTTGCTGCACGAGTTGCCGCCGAAGCAGACGTGGTAGCTGCTGACCGGACGGCCGTTGCCGCCACCGCCACCCCAGGTATAGGTGATCGACGTGCCGTTGGTCTGCGCGGTGACGGCTGGCGCGGCCGGCACGCCGTAGGGGATGACCCGGTTGGAGGGGCCGATCCAGGACCCGCATCGGTCGACGTCGATGCAGCCGCGCACGTAGACGACATAACTGGCGCCGTTCTTCAGGCCGACGATGGCCTCATCGACCTTGCTGCCTGGAGCGCCAGGCGTGTTCCAGGTGCCGGAGACGCTGGCCGCGTTGAGCCCGTACTGGACGATGGTCGGATTTCCCGAGTTGACCCGCGGCACGGTGAACTCGACGTGGATGGCCCCGTTGTAACCCGCGGTCGAGCCCTTGTCGTGATCCGAGGCGCTGAGGTTGCCTCTTGCCGCCGACACGGTCTCGACGCGGGCCGGCGGAGCCGACCCGGGGCCGGAAACGTTGATGATCGTGATGACCACGCCGATGACGACGATGGCCACGGCCGTAACGACGCTGACCGGCCGGCGCCAGATCGGCCGGCCGGCCTGACGAGGGCGAGACGGTCTGCCGCCGGGGCCATGCCGCGGGCCCGGGCGCAGGCTTTCCGTAGCCGCCTGGCGGCGCTCGCCGGCGCCGGTGGGCATGCCGAGGCCGACGGGGGAACGTGGCCTGCGATGGGCGCCCGTTTCCGCTGCCGCTGATGCCGCCGCTGATGCTGATGCTGATGCCGCCGCTGACGCTGATGCCGCCGCTGCCGCTGATGCTGCCGCTGCCCTGGCCTGCGTCGGCGCGCTGTCCCGCGTCGGCACGTCGGCGGCGGCCTCGGCCCGGCCATCGGCGGCGCGAGACGCCGCGACGGCACCGGGCACCAGGCTCGAGCCGGTCAGAGCGGACAGGACCGCGGATACCAGGGGCCGGTCCTGCGGCGACTTAGCCAGGCAGGCCGTGATCAGGTCGTGTAGCCCCGGATCGGCAAGGCTGGCCAGGTCGGGCGGCTGGTTGACCACCCGGTACATCACCGCCGCGACCGAATCGCCGTCGAACGGAGGCCGGCCGGTGGCCGCGAACGCCAGCACGCATCCCAGGGCGAAGACGTCGCTGGGCGGCCCGGCCGACTCACCGCGGATCTGCTCGGGCGACATGTACGTAAAGGTGCCCACCAAGGCGCCGGTCGTGGTCAGCCCGCTAGTCATGTCCACCGCGCGGGCGATCCCGAAGTCGATGATGCGCGGCCCATCGGCGGCAAGGATTACGTTGCCGGGCTTCAGGTCACGATGTACCAGCCCGCAGGCGTGGATCGCGGCAAGCCCTTCTGCCAGGCCCGCTCCCAGCGCCCGAACCCGGTTCGGCGGCAGCGGCCCGTCCCGGCCGACCGCATCCTGCAGCGAAGGCCCGTCGATGTAGGCGGTTACCATCCAGGGCGGATCGGCCCTCGGATCTGCGTCGACCACCGGCGCGGTATGAAAGCCGCCGACCCGGCGCGCCGCCTCGATTTCCCGCACGAACCGTTCCCGGAACTGCGCGGTGCCGGCGTGCACGGGATGGATGAGCTTGACTGCCACCTTGCGGCCACTCGGTGACTCACCGAGGTAGACCCGCCCCATCCCGCCGGCACCCAGCCTGCCCAGCAGCCGGTAAGCGCCTACGCTGCGAGGATCGTCGGGCTGGAGAGCATCCATCTGAAGAGCAGCCCCCCGTCCCACCAGTGGCCAAAAGCAGGGCCGCGTTCATGGACCGCCCTATACAGCAAACACATATACCTCAGGCGCGGTCACGGCGCGACCGGTTCTCCGCTGTTCGCGAGTTCCGGGTGGAATGAGAGTGACGCGATGTGGGCGGCTGCCTTCCCGGGCACGGCGATCGGGTCAAATGCAGCGTAATGAAACCCGGGATTCAGCACCCTGGGAGGTCGTGGAAGCCCAGTTTCATTACGCTATGAAGGCGGCGATCCGGTCGTTCAGGGCGTCGATGCGGTCGAAGCCGCCGTGGCTGCCAGGGACGACGGCGACCTGCGCGTTCGGCATGCGGCCTGCCCGGTCGCGGGCCTGCGCCGGGGTGATCAGGGCGCTGCGCGCGCCGGTGATCAGCAAGACCGGGACGGTGATCGCGGCTAGCTCGTCGTCGGTGAGGACCTTGGGGAACTTGGGCTCCGCCCGGTAGCCGCGGATGGCCGCCCACATGAGCGTCATCAGCTCAGGCTCCAGCATCGGCGGGCTGTCCAGCCACCGGGCGAGCCTGCGGCGCAGCGGCATCGGGGTCATGCTGGCCAGGCCGGTGACGGACAGCCACCACCAGAAGCGGGCGTCGAGTCTGGTGAGCCCGGCCGGGTCGAGCAGCGTGATGGAGGCGACCCGGCCGGGCGCGCGGATCGCCTGGTTCATGGCCACCCAGCCGCCGTAGGAGTAGCCCACCAGGTGCGCCGGGCGGTCGCTGAGCTTGCCGAGCAGCTCGTCCAGCCAGGCGGCGCAGGCGGCCGGCGGCGTCATCGGGGCGCGCGGGACGCTCGGGTTCGGGTCGCCCGGCATGTCGATCCCGTAGACCGGGCCGTCCGCCGCGAGCGCCGCCACGTGCGGGAACCAGGCCGCCGCGTTGCCCCCGGCACCGGTGAGCAGCACGACCGGGTCGCCGCCGGGGCGCGGCCGGTAGGCGTGCACCCGCGTGGTCGCGGTCGCCGTCTCGACGTCGAACTCCTCGGTGGGCCGCGGCCACAGCGCGAAGACCCGCTCGTAGGCGGCCATGAACTTCTCCCGTGCCGCCTCGCTCACCCACGATCCCGGCTCGCCCGCCGGTGCCGGGCCTGCCGCGCCGGTGATCCGCCTGATCCCGAGCATGTCCCGCCTCCTCGTGGCCTGGCATCTTAATGATACGAGTGTATCATCAAGGGGTAGGCCCGTTGGCCGGGGATGCCGGCCGGCGGGGAGGGATGCCGGGCGGCGGCGAGGGGTGCCGGGCGGCGGCGAGGGATACGGTGAGCGGGTGCCAAGGCGGGTCGATCACGAGGAGCGGCGGCGGCAGATCGCGGACGCGCTGCTGCGGACGGCCGCGGCGCGCGGGCTGCACGCCACCGGGATGCGCGAGGTCGCCGCCGAGGCCGGGGTGTCCCTGCGGCTGGTCCAGTACTACTTCGGCACCAAGGAGGAGCTGCTGCTTGCCGCCATGCAGCACCTGGCGGCGCGGTACAGCGAGCGGGCGCTGGCGCGGATCCGGGCGACGGGAAGCCCGGCAGGCCCGCGCGATATCGTCGCCGCGATCCTGACCGAGGGGGTGCCCGCCGATGACGAGCGGCGCACGTTCACCGTCTTGTACACGGCGTACTTCGCGCTCTCGCTGACCGATCCGGCGCTGGCGATCGCCCCCCTGGTCAGGAACTCGGGCGCCGTCATCGGCGTGGTCGCGGCCCAGCTGCGGGCGGCACAGGCCGCCGGGGACGCGCCCGCCTGGCTGGACCCGGATGCCGAAGCGCTCGGCCTCGTCGCCATGTCCGCGGGGCTGGGCACGAGCGTGCTGGGCGGGCAGTCCTCGCCGGAACAGGCCCAGGCCGCCATCGACTACCAGCTGAACCGCCTGTTCCCTCCGTCGGCGTTACCTGCTCGCGGCCAGGCCGAGGTCGCGCATGGCCCGGCGGTAGGCGACGGCGACCGCGTCGAAGCGCAGGTGGAGCTCGGCGGCCAGGTCGAACGGCACGCGCTCGGGCCGCTGTGACTCGACGACGACCTGGTCCTGGCCGAAGATCGTGTCCTCGAACTCGCGGATCACCTGGTCGGGCTGGTCGAGGTTGTAGTTGCGGCCGATGACCACGTAGCCCGCGCAGCGGTCGGCGGCAACCGGCTGCGAGGCGAAGAAGTAGACCATGCCGCTGTCCCCGCCCCAGCCGAGCCGCAGCACGATCGTGTAGGGCAGGTGCAGCTCGTAGCGGCTGCGGCGGTGCGGCGGGCCGGACTGCTCGTTGCCGAACACCGGGAAGTCCTCGGTGTTCGGCGCCTCAGGGCGGACGATCTCGTACCGCAGCACGTGGCCGTCGGCGTGCACCCGGTGGCGCGGGACCACCGGTCGCTCCGGGTCGCCGAGCAGCCCCGGGTGAACCCAGGGGAAGTGCCCGAAGTCGGTGAAGTTCTCCACCTGCCGGCCCGCGTCGCAGCGCCAGCGGTACGGCCCGGCCGCGACCACCGCCCACTCGCGGTCTTCCAGCTCGGGGACCTCGGGCAGCGGCCAGCGGGGTTCCTCGAGCGCGGCCCAGATCAGCCCGTAGCGTTCCTGCGCGCGGAACGACCGGACCCGGGCCTTGGCCGGGACCACCGCCGGATCCTCCTTCTGCGGGATCGCCACGCACCTGCCGTCCGCGCCGTACC
>JASHTQ010000754.1 GCA_030040475.1 Streptosporangiaceae bacterium | reverse complement strand
TCACCCCGGGGGTGGCGCCGATGGCCTTGCGGATGCCGATCTCGCGGGTCCGCTCGGTCACCGTCACCAGCATGATGTTCGTGATCCCGATGCCGCCGACGAGCAGCGAGATCGCCGCCACCGCGCCGAGCAGCACGGTGAACGTGTGCGAGGTGGATGAGGCCGTGGACAGCAGGGTGGACGTGCTGAGCACGTCGAAGTCGGCGTCGGCGGAGGTCTCGTGGTGGCGCTCGTCGAGGGTGGCGGTGATCTCGCTCTCGACCGCGGTGACGGCTGAGGCCGACTCGGCCTGCACCACGATGTCATTCAGCGTGCCGAAGCCGGTCAGCTCGTCCTGCACGGTGGTTAGCGGGACGGTCGCGGTGTTGTCCGCGCTGCCCAGCCCGCTCGAGCCCTTGGACGCGAGCACGCCGACGACGGTGAACGGGATGCCCGCGACCAGCACGCTCTGTCCCACCGGGTTGGCGGTGCCGAACAGGTCGGTGGCCGCCTCGCTGCCGATCACGACGACGTTCTGCGCCTTGTCCACCTCCGCCGTAGTGAAGTTGGAGCCCTTGGCGACCGTGTCGTTCTCGGAGGCGAAATAGCTCGGGTACGTGCCGGTCAGGCTCACGTCTGAGTCACTGCTCGCGCCATTGCTCAGCGTTTCTGAGGTGGATACCACGGGCGAGACGTTCACCACGTCGTGATCGGCGGCGAGGGCCTGCGCGTCCTGGACGGTGAGGTTCTGCGGCTCCGCGAACGCCGTTCCGACCGACGACGTGCCCGCGGCCGAGCCCTCGGTGTGCAGCACGGTGATTGCGCTGGCGCCCAGGGAGGAGATGGCGTTCTGCACCGACTGGGACGAGCCGGTGCCGACCGCGACGAGCAGGATCACCGAGCCGACGCCGATCAGGATGCCCAGCGTGGTCAGCGCGGAGCGCAGCTTGTTCGCCCCCAGCCCGGCAAGCGCGAACCGGAAGATCTGCCCGGGGCTCACGGCAGCACCGCCCGCTTGCCGAGGAGCGGCGGGCGGGCCGTGGCCTGGGCCACCCGGCGGTCGGAGATGATGCGGCCGTCCTGGACGGCGACCACACGCTTGGCGTGCGCGGCGACGTCCGCCTCGTGCGTGATCAGCAGGATCGTGCGGCCTGCCTCGTTCAGCCGGTCGAACACGTCCATTAGGTCATGGCTGGCCTTCGTGTCCAGGTTGCCGGTCGGCTCGTCGGCGAGGATCAGCGACGGGGCGGTCACCAGCGCCCTGGCGACCGCGACCCGCTGCTGCTGGCCGCCTGACAGCTGCTGCGGCTGGGCGTGCATCCGGTTTTCCAGCCCGACAAGGAACAGCGCCGCCTCCGCCCGGCGCCGGCGTTCCGCCATCTTGAGGCCCGCGTAAGCCAGCGGCAGCTCCACGTTCGCCACCGCGGTCATCCGCGGGATCAGGTTGAACGCCTGGAACACGAACCCGAGCTTGCGGTTGCGCAGCACCGCGAGCTGCTGCTCGTCAAGCGAGCTCGTGTCGATGCCGTCGATGAGGAACTGACCCTCGCTGGGCACGTCCAGGCAGCCGATGATGTTCATCAGCGTCGACTTGCCCGAGCCGGACGCGCCCATGATCGCGACGTAGTCCCGTTCCACCACGTCCAGGCTCACCCCGCGCAGTGCCTGCACCGCCGCCTCGCCTGTGCCGTAGGTCTTGACGACGGAGTCGAGCCGGATCACCGGGTGCTGAACCGCTGCGGGCTGGGGCTCCGTTGCGGGCCATGGTACGGCCGCGTGCCGCGGCTGTGGCCGCGTCATCACCGGCCGCCACCGCCCGCGCCGCCGAACCCGCCGCCGCCGAGCCCGCCGCCGCCTAGTCCGCCGCCGCCGAAGGGGAAGCCGCTGGTGCCGGTGCCGGTGGTCGTGGTCGACGTCAGCACCTTCTCCCCCAGGGTGAGCCCGGTCAGGATCTGGTCGTCGGTGCTGCCCTGGACGCCGAGGGTCACCGTCACCGTGCTCTCGGCGTTGTTCGCACCGACCACGGTGACGGTTGACGTGGTGCCGGACGTGGTGACAGCCGTGGCAGGCACGTACAGCGCGTTGTTCGCCTCGCCGGTGATCACGCTGACGCTCACCGACTCGCCGGACTTCAGCCCGGTATCGCTCTGAGTGAGGGCGAGGGTGACACCGTAATCCACCACACCGCTGCTCGTGGTCGACGTCGGGTCGATTTCCGCCACGGTCGCCGATATCTCCTTCGCCGCGGTCACGCCCTCCTGCGTCACGGTCGCCGCCGCGCCGGTGTGAATGCTCGCCGCTTCCGTCTCGTCGAAGGTGGCCGAGACCAGCAGGTTGGACAGGTTCGTCAGCACGATGAAGCCGCTCGCCGAGTTAGAGGTACCCGCTCCGCCTTCGCCGGTGCCGGGCCCGTTCGCGCCGGTCCCCGCGGGTTCGGTGGTGGTGGAGCTACTCGAGCTGCCCGAGCTCGAGCTGCCCGAGCTCGAGCTGCCCGAGCTCGCCGAGCTGCCCGACACGATGTCGCCGACGTCGGCGCTGATCGAGGCGACCGTGCCGGAGAACGGCGCGGTCAGCGTCGTCCCGGTCAGCGCCTGCTGATCCTCGGTGACCGTCACGTTGTCACCGGTCACCGAGGCCTCGTCCTGGGCGATCGTGGTGGCGTTCGGCGTGGCGGACTCGGTGTTCGACGCCAGCGTGGTCTGGTACGACTTCTCCGCGCTGGTCACGGCCTCCTCGTCGGACTTGATCGACGCCTTGTCGCGGTCCTCGGTGCTCTTCTCGCTGTCCTGCGCGGCGACGACGCTGTTCTCGGCCTGCGTCACCGTTTCCTCCTGCGCGGTCACTGCCGATTCGTCGCCCGATACGGTCGACTCGTCGCTCGTGACTGCCGCCTGGGCCGTCGTGACTGCCGTCTGTTGGGTGGTACAAGCCGTGGTCGGGTCGCTCGGGTTGGCATTTTCACATGTCTTTAGCGCAGCCTCAGCGGTCGTGAGGGTGGACTCGTCGGTCGTCAGCGTGGACTCGGCGTTTTCCAGCTTGGACTCGTCGGTAGACAGGGTTTGCTGGTCGTAGCTCAGAGTGTCTTGCGCCGAGGTGACGGACTCCTGCGCCGAGGCCGCGTCGTCATCGGCCGCCTGTTCCTCGGCGGACAGGTTCGATTCGGCGGTCACGATCTGCTCCTGCGACTGTGCCGCCTGGTCGGCCTGGACCTGCTTCGCCTGCGGGGTCTCGCCCGCCTCGGCCGAGTCGAGCTGCGCCTCGGCCGCCGCCAGCTGCGCCTGCGCCTGGTTGAGGGCGTCCTGGCTGGAGGTGGGATTGACCTTGGCGAGCACCTGGCCCGCGGCCACTCGCTGCCCTACCTTGACGTAGATGTGGGTCACCGTGCCGCCGGTGGTGAAGTTCAGGCCGAGGTTCTGCGCCGCCTCCAGCGTGCCGGAGGCGGACACCGTGGCCAGCACCGTGCCTCTTTCCACCGTTGACGTGACCGGGGCCGCGCTGCTGCTGCTCGGTCGTAGCACAAAGTAAGAGGTGAGGCCGACCGCCACCAGGACCACAGCCAGGGCCCCGTTGATCAGCAAGCTCTTACGCCGCCAAATTTTCACCGGCATAGCATCTCGGGCCTGGATTGGATGAACCTAGAGGAAAGCTGAAAGGTTGTTGAATACGCTCCCGCGTTCATCGGGGTCGCACGCGCTCTTCGTGGCCGCTCTGTAACCGTGTGAAGGAGCACGTGAGCCTCGGTGTCCGTTCCCCGCGCATCCCCTGGCACCCTACCGCCCTTCCCCAGGCCATGCGTGGCTGGTCGTTCATGATCATGGATAGTTTTCGGCAAATACGACCGAATACTGTCCATGATCATGAAACACGCCCGGAATGTCTCAACGTTAGGTCTTGACATAGGAGCATATAGCGGACTTTATGTCGCGCGGTGCGGCTTGGGCGGTGGCATTTGAGGGTCAGCGTCGTGCGGGCGGCCGACGGCAGCCTCGCCGGCCGCGCGTTACCAGCCTGACAGCAACAAAGGCTGAAACATCATTCTCACTAGCCTCTCAAAGTTGCCGGCCGTGCGGAAGTCGCGCGCCCTGGCTAGCGGGAGCGGTTCTCCAGGGCGGCCACGATGCGCTCCAGGGTCGCGGGGTCCACGCCGGGGCCGTCGGCGTCGGGGGACGGGGGGCGGGTCAGCTCGGCCGGGACAGGCCGTCCGGGGCCGAGGGCCGCCGCCAGCCGGGCGAGCATCGGGAGCAGCGCGTGCTCGTAGTGCCGCCGGGACATCTGCGCCCACTCAAGATCGGAAAAGATCCGCCGGTAGGCGGGGAAATCCGCCGTACGGATCGCCGGCCGCCGCCGTGGGCCGGGCCGGGATTTTTTAGGCCGAACGAACCGTGGTTTCTCCCCCCGCACCGTGCTCCTCACGATGAGCAGGACGCCGAGGGCGGCCACCGCGGCCGCGTCGACCAGGCCGGTCGTCCCCGCCGTCAGGTAGCCGGCGGTCAGCACCGCGCCGA
The DNA here is from genome assembly GCA_030040475.1 of Streptosporangiaceae bacterium. The sequence continues at coordinate 19,430 of JASHTQ010000754.1, read as the reverse complement.
TGACGACCACGGCGGCGGCCAGTGCCAGGCGAGGGTGCCTCATGAGTCGAGCCCGGCGAGTTCGGCGCGCATCTGCGCGAGCGCGGTCGCGGCCCGGGTCGAGTCGACGTCGGTGATCGGCTGCGTACTGTAACGGGCGCGGCGGAAGATACCGGTGAGGACTCCGGCGGAATCCGACCCGACGATCCCGGCCTCGGTGGCGCGGGTCAGCAACTCGGCCGGGGTGTCGGCGGCGGCCGGCGCCGAGCCGGCGGCGGCGAAGCCCCGCTCCATCGCCGCGTAGCACGCGATGATGGCCTGCCTCGGGTCGCCGCCCCCGGTCAGGGCGTCGTGGCCGGCCGCAAGGGCGTCGAGCAGCGCGCTCGCGGATCGCGTCCGCGGCTGCCCGGGGGGTCGCCTGACCCGGGTCACCAGGGCCAGCACGACCACGGCCGCGACGGCGAGGAGCATGCCCACGATGATCGGCCACGGGTTGGTGGCGGCCGTGTTCGCCAGGTGGCCCGCCCGCCCGGCCGGCACGCCGGGGTGCACCGCGACCGGCGGGGTGACCTGCTTGTGCCCCTTCTTCTCCACCAAGATGACGGGCGGCGTGAGCAGCGCGGCCAGGGCAAGCAGGACCGCCAGCGTCTTGGCCCACCAGGGGAAGGGCGGCCGGGGCGGCTCCTCTTCGTCCTGCTTCTTCGGCCGCCTCGGCCGCGCCATCGCGAGCACGATGATGAAGGCGACCAGGCCGACGCCCTCGGCGACCGCGAGCGCGGTGCCGAGCACGGCTCCGCTGGCCGCCGCGCCGGCGGCGCTGACCTGGCGGGAGAACGTCCCGTGCGCCCGCAGCCCGACGGCCGTCAGCGCGAGCAGGACGGCGACCGCGGCCACCCGAATGCGCATGGGCTCACCTTCTGCGGCCAGCCTATGCCCGGGTCCGGCGACGGCGCATCCGGGCGTCAGGTAGCGCGGTCGGCCGCGGCGGCGGGGGTCACCAGAGCCGGGCGGTGGCCAGGCGGGCTCCTTCGGCTAGGGCCTCGAACTTTGCCAGGACGATCCGCGGATGGATCTCCGGGGTGTAGCTGGCCTGGGAGGAGAACCCGCAGTCCGCGCTGGCCACGACGTTCTCCCTGCCCACTCGCTCGGCGAACCTGACGATGCGGTCGGCGATCGTCTCGGGGTGCTCGACGATGTTCGTGGCGTGGCTGATGACGCCGGGCAGCAGGACGGTGTCCGGCGGCAGGGCGACGGACTCGAACACGTGGTAGACGTGCTCGTGCCGCGGATTGGCGGCCTCGAAGGAGAACGCTCCCGCCTCGATCGTGAACAGCGTGTCGATCAGCTCCGCCAGCGGCGCGTCGTGGACCCGGGGACCCTGGTTGATCCCGTAGCAGGTGTGCAGGCGGACGCGATCCCGCGGGATGCCGCGCAGGCCGCGGTTGATCGCGTCGACGTAGTCGCGCGCGTTGGCGAGTTTCTCCTCGGCCGGCCCGTAGCTGAACATGTCGGTGAGGAACGGGTCGTCGATCTGCAGGGTGAAGCCCGCGTCGATGATCGCCGCGTACTCCTCGTGCATCGCGTCGGCGACCGCGGCCAGGTACTCGGCCTGCGACGGGTAGTACTCGTTGCCGCCCACGCCGCTCGGCGCGACCGCGCAGACGAACACCTCGTCCGGGCCCGCCGCCTCGCCGACCGCCGTGCGTAGCAGGTCCAGGTCTTGCCTGAGCCGTTCATGTCCCGTATAGGACACCGGTCCCGTGCACGCGACCGGCGCGGACGGGGCGACCATCCCCCCGGTCATCGCGGTCTTGAGGTACTGCTCGTAGTACTCGGGGAAGCTGTCGATCTCGGCGCGGAAGCCCGCCATGGGATCACGATCCGGCCGTGGCTCGAATCCGCTCAGCCGGTCCCTGACGTAGGCGTAGAACCCGGGTTTGGTCTGCTCACCGTCGGTGATGACGTCCAGGCCCGCGGCGCGCTGCCAGGCCACCACGTCGGCGACGGCCAGCCGTTCGGCCTCGGCGAGTTCTGCCGGGTCGACGGCGTGTCCCTGCGCGGCCGCCTTCATCAGGTCGAGCAGGGCGGGCGGCCGGGCCAGGCTGCCGACGTGCGTGGTGTAGATGCGGTCGGTGCTGCGCTGCATGAGGGCTCGGCTCCGTCGGGTGGTGGCGAGGTCAGCGCAATCTTAGGTGCGGACGGCCTTATGCCATGACGGTGGCCACCGCGATGACGGCTACCAGGGCGATGAGCATGTACAGCAGGTACGCGTCGAGCCGCCCGGACTGCAGCCGCTTGGCCACGGTCACGACGGCCAGGAAGGACCGGGCCACGGGCCGGTACAGGTAAATCTCGACCACCTCCATCACGTCGGAGGCGTACCTGAGGTGCGCGACCTCCTCCCGCTCGGCCCTGTCGTCCCGGTCAGGAGGGCCCGAGCCCTCGTCGGGCTCGTCGTCCTCGAGCATGACCTCCTGCACCTCGGCGCGGGTGTGCAGGACGCCGGCCAGTACCCGGCGGGTGGGGTTGGCGTAGCCGAAGGCGGTATAGGAGTCCGGGCCGTCGACCCCGATCGTGGCCGAACGCCAGGCCGGCACCCGCCGCACCCGCAGCAGCCGCCGCCCGGACACGGCCAAGGACAACAGCACGACGAGGAGCAGCATCACCGGCATCTCGAGCCACAGCCAGGAGGGCGACAGGATCGAGAACCCGGCGAAGGGCGGCTGCAGGACCCACGGGGACTTCAGCGCGTCCATGACCAGCCCGCTGGGCACCACCGGCGACAGGCCGGCGGCGATGACCCGGATCTCCAGCGGCGTCACCGCGGAGATGGTCAGGCAGCATACGGAGAGCACGGCCACGGCGGCCCGGCCGGACCAGCCGTACGTGAGCGGCGCGCCGCGGACGGACTCAGGGGCGTCGCGCTTCACGACCAGGGCGACCAGGCGGACGAAGGTGACGCCGGCGAAGCCGGCGGTCAGCGCGACCGCGGCGCCTGCCAGCGCGAGGACCAGCCGGTAGCCGAGGCCGGGCACGCGGAACTGCTGCATCAGCGACTCGAGCAGGAACCACTCGGACACGAAGCCGACCGTGGGCGGCAGCCCGGCCAGCGTCACCGACCCCACGGCCAGGCCGAACCCGCTCCACGGCGTGCGCCGGGCCCGTGCGCGCAGCTGCTCCAGGTCGTCCCCGCCCGCTCCCGCCTCAAGTCCGGCGGCCGAGGTGAACAGCAGCGACTTGGCCGCGGTGTGCGCGACCATCTGCAGGGTAGCGGCCAGCAGCCCGGTCGCCACAAGCAGGCGGTTGCCGACCGCGGCGCCGGTCAGCGCGACGCCGAGGCCGGTCACGATCAGCCCGGTGTTCTCGATGCTCGAGTAGGCGATGACCCGGGACAGCCGGTTCTGCACCGCGGCGTGCGCGATGCCCAGCAGGGCGGTCACCGCGCCGAGCACGAGCACCACGCCGACCAGCCAGCCGGGCGCCCGGCCGAGCAGGGCCAGCGTGCGCCACATGCCGTAGAAGGCCACGTTGACGCAGACCCCGGCCATGATCGCCCGGGCCGGGCCGGGCGCGGCGGCGTAGCCGCGCGGCATCCAGACCTGGAACGGCACCAGGCCGGCCTTGACCGCGAACCCGGCAAGCAGCAGCACCTGTGCGGCGGTCCGCGGCGCGCCGCCTGGCGCGTGCGCGAACGAGGCCAGCAGGATCGAGTGCGACCTGACCGTGAGCAGCAGCAGCCCGATGAGCAGCGCCGCGCCGCTGACCTTGCCGAACGCGAACGTGATCTGGGCCGCGCCGGCCCGGTCCCTGCGATGGCGTTCGCCGCCGGCCAGCAGGTAGAAGGCGGCGGTCAGCGACTCCCAGCCGAACAGCGCGGTGAACGCGTCCCGGGCGGTCACGATCACCGCGACCGAGCCGAGGGCCAGCGCGTAGCTGGCACCCAGCCGGCCAGGGCGCGGTCCCTGCCGCCTGGCCCAGCTCGCGAAGGCCACCGAGATGGGCAGCGCAGCGCCGAACGCCATGGCCAGGAACAGGCCGGACAGCCGGTCCGCGGCCAGTCCTGCCGCCTGCTGGCCCGGGATCGGATCGCCGAGCCAGCCGGCCACGTCCAGCGTGACGGGCCGGCCGGTCAGCGCGACCCCGCCGGCCACGGCCAGGCAGCCCGACCCGGCGGCGCCGAGCAGGTACAGCGGCCCGGAGCGCATGACGCGGCCGCCGAGGAAGTCCGCCGCCGCGGCCAGCGCCAGCAGGATCAGCCCGGCGGCAAACAGCCCGCTCATCGCGACCGCCTCCCGTCTGGTGTCAGGTAGCCGACCGCGATCAGCAGGGCGTTCAGGATGCCGAACGGGCTGGGCGGGGAGCCGGCCAGCCAGATGTCGACGGGGACCGTGGCGCCGACGCCGCCGGTGACGGTCTCGTGGCCGGCCAGCAGGCCGCCGCTGACCGCGTCGGTGCCGACGGCGATCACCACCTTCGGGTCGGGCATCGCCTCGTAGGTGGCCCGCAGCGGGCCGCTCATGCCGCGCGCCCCGGCCCCGGTGACCAGGAGCACGTCGGCGTGCCGCGGGCTGGCGGTGAAGAACACGCCCAGCCGGTGAAGGTCGTAGACCGGGCCGAGCAGCGCCTGGATCTCCCACTCCTCGCTGCCGTCGGATCCGGCGTCCACGTGCCGGATGTGCACGCTGCGGCGCAGCGCGCCGGTTCGTTCGGCCAGCCGTGCCCGGGCGGCCTGAACGGCCGCGTCGGTCTCCGGCAGTTCGGGGATGACCAGCTGCTCCCTGGTGAGCGCGGCCGGGCCGGTGGCGCCCTGCGACCAGGCGAATACGCCGGGGCGCTCGGCCACGCAGCGTCCGCACAGGATGCAGCGGCCCTGGTCGACGCGCACGGCGCCGCCAGTGACGGTGATGGCGCCGGTGGGGCACAGGCCCGTGAGGCCGGCAGGGCCTTCGAGGCCAGCGGGACCTTCGAGGCCAGCGGGGCCTTCGAGGCCAGCGGGGCCTTCGAGGCCAGCAGGACCTTCGAGATCAGAGGTGTCGAGGGGACGGGCGGGGCCGCGCCAGGTGTCGGCGTAGGGGTCAGGCCTGGCCGGCCAGCGGGTGGTGACCACGCCGTCGCGCAGGCCGCGTAGCACCCAGATGCTCATAGCGACACTCCTGCGACCGAGAGGCCGAAGCTGGCCTCGATGAACGGGAAGTCGGTCAGGATGTCGCCGGTGAACACCTCGTGCATCAGCACCAGGTTGTGGAACGACGCCGACCGGGGCTGGCATGCGGCGATCCGGCCGCCGGCCAGCGCGACGTCGTAGAGCACCTCGCCTTGCGGCGCCTCGGCCCAGCCGATCCCGCGGCCCGCCGCGGGCTCGCAGCGGACCCGGAGCTGACCGCCTGATCGTTCGGCCAGTTCGCCGGCCGCCAGCCGGAGCAGGCCGAACGACTGCTCCACCTCCTCCCACCTGACCCGCAGCCGGACGAGCGCGTCCCCGGCCGAGTGCGCCCTGATGCCCGGCGCCGGCAGGTCCTGGTAGCCGTCGTACGGGCGGGTCAGCCGGTCGTCGTCGGCGAACCCGGCTGCCTTGCCGATCGGACCCAGCGCCCCGTGGGCGCGGGCCCGCGCCGGGGTCAGCGGGCCGGTGCCGCGCAGCCGGTCCAGGAACGAGGACGTGGCCATCAGCGCGGCGGCCTCGCCGGTGACGTGCCTGGCCAGCTGCTCGATCTCGGCGCGCAGCTCGGCCGCGGTCAGCCGCGGCAGCGCGGTGACTCCGCCTGGAACCACCACGCCACGGCCGAACCGGCTGCCGCACATCCGGCTGACCAGCCGCATGACCCGCTCCTTGTGCAGGGCCATGCGGGCGGTGGCCACCGCGAGCCCGGCCGCGTCGGCCAGCCGGATCGCGACGTCAAGGTGGTTGGCGATCCGCTCAAGCTCGGCGTGCAGCACCCGGACCAGGGCCGCGGCCGGGGGCGGGACGCAGCCCGCGATCCGCTCGACCGCGTGGCAGAAGGCCAGCACGTGGGCGACCGAGGCGATGCCCTCGACGCGCTCGGCCAGCAGGACCGCGTCCGGCGGCCGCATCCCGGTAAACCGGCGCGCCACGCCGCGGTGCTTGTAGAACACCCGCATGTTCAGGTGCGGGATCGCCTCGCCCGGAGTCTCGACCAGGTACTCGATGGACTCGAGCACCCCGGACCTGACCGGGCCGTGCGGGATCGTGAACAGTCCGTAGCCTGTCACGTGCCGTTGCGGGTTGCCCGGGCGGATCAGCGGAGCGAGCCGGGGGTGGCCGTCGGGTACCAGGCCGAACTCGTCGTGGATCACCCGCTCGTACCAGAACGCGGCACCCACCAGCGGGGTGAGCGCGGGATAGCGCGTCGCGCCGGGCGGCAGCGTCACCTCCAGCGTCTCGATGTCCCCGCCCGCCTCGCCTTCTTCCCCCGGCACTGCCACGAGCGCGGACAAGGCGACCTGGCCGTCGCCGGCGAGCCGGGTGGCGAACAGGCCGGCGAACCGCTCGCCCGCGGCAACCCGCGCCTCCAGGTCCTTCCACAGCGCCAGCACGTCGGGCTCGGTCGTCGTCATCGGGCCGCTCCCAGCTGCGCCACGGCCCTCGAGATCAGCTCGGTAAGCTCGCCCGGCGGGTGCAAGCCGAGGATGAACAGGACCGCGATGCCTGCCACTGCCGGGACCACCATCCACGCGGACGGCTCGCCGCGGTCCACGGCCGCGGCAGCCGAAAGCGACCGCGGGGCCGGGGTGAACAGGATCCGGGTGGACGCGGTGGTCAAGCCGAAAAACGCCACGGTGACCAGCACCACGAGCACCGCGGCGGCGGCGTCGTTGCCCGAGGCCAGGCCGCCGGCCACGATCTGGAACTCGCTGCGGAAGATGCCGGAGGGCGGCATCGCGGACAGCGCGAAGACCGCGAGCAGGAACAGCGGCCCGCTCCACGGCAGCAGGTCGAGGGCGCCGCGCATCCCCGCGATCTGTTTGGTGCGGTACTTCACCGTGAAGACGCCCGCGCCCATGAACGCATTTCCCTTGGCTGCCGCGTGCGCCAGCACGTGCAGCATGACCCCGGCCAGCGCGATCGGCGCGCCGAAGCTCACCCCGATGGTCACGATGCCCATGTGCTCGATGCTGGAGTAGGCGAGCAGCCTCTTGATGTCGCGCTGGCCGAACAGGTACAGCGCGGCGAGCAGCAGTGAGGCCACGCCGAAGGCCAGCAGGGCGTCCCGGGGAAACCCGCTGCCCACCGCGGCGGCGGTGAACTCGTAGTAGCGGAGGATCGCGTAGAGGCTGACCGCGAGCAGCGATCCGGACAGCAGCGCTGACACCGGAGTGGGCGCCTCAGAATGCGCGTCTGGCAGCCAGGTATGCACGGGGACCAGGCCGACCTTGGTGCCGTAGCCCAGCAATGCGAGCAGGAAGGCCAGTCGCACCGGGGTGGCCGGCAGCCGCGGAGCGACGTGAATCAGCGGTGCGATGGCAAGGTTGTAGTGCTCGCCGAGCACCTGTGCGCCGGCGAAGTAGGCGAACACGGTGGCCAGCAGGCCCAGGCCCAGGCCGGCGCTGGCGATCAGCACGTACTTCCATGCGGCCTCGGCGGCCCCGTCGGTGTCCTCGATCGCGACAAGCAGCGCCGAGATGATCGTGGTGATCTCGATCGCGATCCATATCAGGGCCAGGCTGCTCATCAGCGGGGCGGCAAGCATGGCCCAGGCGAACAGGTTGAACCCGGCGTAAAAGCGCCTCTTGTAGCGGTCGCCGTGCCCATGGTGGGCGACGTAGCCGATCGAGTAGATGCCCACGGCGGCGTACAGGAAGCCGGTAGCGAGCAGGAAGATCGCGCTGAGCGCGTCGACCCGCAAATAGGTGAGGTAGCTGAGATCGCGGTGGGCCGCGGCCGGGACCAGCGCAAGGACCAGGCCGAAGCAGGCCACGCAGGACGTTCCGGTGACGACCGGACCTACCTTGGCCGGCTTGGGAAGGATGGCGCAGGCCAGGCCGGCCGCCAGCGGCACGATCAGCAGAGCGAGTATCACGCCGAGCATCGGCTCATCCCCTCATCCCCGTAGCCTGGTCAGGTCGGCGGTGGACAGCGACTCCGCCCTGGTGTGGTGGGCGCGGATCAGCATGCCGAACACCACGACCGCCACCAGCAGGTCGAAAAGGAACGCGGTCTCGAGGATCAGCGGGAGCCCTGACGCCACCACGAGCGCCGCCAGCGAGATCGCGTTCTCCAGCGTGAAGAACCCGATTGCCTGCGAGGCGACATCCCGGCGGACGATCATCAGGCCGAACGAGACCAGCACCATCGCCGCCGCCAGCGCCAGCGCGAGCGCCGGCGCGGCCGGCCCGTGGATGTCAAGCGAGCCGAAGCAGAAGAATCCGATGGCGGCGAGCACTATCCCGGCCAGCACGGCAGACGCCGGGCTCAGCGTCTGGCTGCCCGCCACGCCCGGGGCCTCTTCTCCTTCCTCAGGGTCAATCCGGCCCAGCAGGCGGCGCAGCACCAGCGGGACGGCCACCACCTTCAGCGCCGCCGACAGCGCGGCAAGCACGTACAGGTCGGGCAGGTCCCGATCCGCGGCGATCACGATCGCCAGCACCGAGATCAGCGCGGACTGCGCCATGTACAGCCGGATCTGGTCGCGGGCCAGCGCCTGGCGCAGCAGGCCGAACTCCAGCAGCAGCATGACCGCCGCGATCACGTTGGCGACGCCCTCGTAGACGCCCGGTGCCTGCGCCGGATCGCCCGCCAGCGCGGAGACCATCAGCCACCCCCGAGGTAGAGCGTGAACACGCCGAGAACGGCGATCAGGAACGCGGCCGAGACGTACTCGGTGATCTTGAACAGCCGCAGCTTGGCGAAGGAGTTGTCGATCACGGCAACCACGCAGCCGACCGCGCAGGCCTTGGCAAGCAGCGCCACGATGGCGAGGACGACCGCGCCGAGCTGCTGGGTCGAGGCCAGCCCCCAGGGGGCAAGGAACACGTCGGCCAGGATCGTGTACAGGATCAGCTGCTTGAGCTCGCCGCCCCACTTCAGCAGGGCGAAGTAGGGGCCGGAGTGCTCGAAGGCCCTGGCCTCCTCGATCATGCCGAACTCGTTGGTGCCGGAATGGGTCTCCACCGGGATCCGGCCGGTCTCGTGCAGGATCACCATGAACAGCGCGGCGGCGGCGAGCAGGTGCGCCGGGCGGATGATCTGCCCGGCGGACGACCGGACCGTCGCGGCCAGCGCGTAGGGCAGGTCGGTGCCGGTGAGCAGCGCGACCGTGAACACCACGAACAGCACGACGGGCTCGGTGATGGCGGAGAACGTCTTGGCCCGGCTCGAGCCCAGCTGCGCGTAGGGGTCGCCGGTCTCCAGCGCCGCGGTGGCGACGACGAAGCTGGCCAGCGACAGCAGGAAACCGCCGCCCAGGATGTCGCCCATATAGCCCAGCGGCAGCCCGTACGTGGTCAGCACCGGGATCAGCAGCGGGATCGTCAGGTACGCGGTCACCGCGATCAGCGGAGCGGCAAGGAAGAACCAGCTCGCCCCCTCGGGTGCCAGCGCTTCCTTGCGGAACAGCTTGGCCAGGTCGTAATACGGCTGAAGTACCCGAGGTCCCCGCCGACCCTGCAGCCGCGCCTCGACCTTCGCGATCACGCCAGTCACGCCGGGCGCGCCAAGCGCGATCGTAAGGACCTGCAGCAGCTGGATGACGGGAATCGGGAGGGCCACGCTCACCGCGCAGCCCGACGTTGATTGCCGAGTGGATCCAGAGCATAGTCCATCGTTGGTCTCCTACCCTTTGCGCCGGTCACGGCATTCTCGGGCAGAGGCCATCAGCGCGGTGCCGCCGCGCGGTTGGTGGCGAGCCTCATCGCCAATGGTCTGCTTCATTGTCCCCCACGTCGTCCCGCTCCACCAAACCGGGGTGAGGATCGGTAACGTATGCCGGGTGACGAACGCACTTCCCGGCCTGCCGTCTCCGCTGGGCGCGACGCCGCGCGACGGTGGCACGAACTTCGCGGTGGCGTCCGGCATCGCCGAGGCCGTCGAGCTGTGCCTCTTCGACGAGGGCGGCGCCGAGACAAGGGTCCAGCTGCCCGAGTACGACGACGGGGTATGGCATGGTTTCGTGCCCTCGGCCGGCCCCGGGCAGGCCTACGGATACCGCGTGCACGGGCCCTGGGATCCCGGCCGGGGGCTGCGCTGCAACCCGGCCAAACTGCTGCTCGACCCCTACGTGCGGGCGGTGCGCGGCGGGGTCTCGTTCGGGTCCGAGGTGTTCGACTACGACTGGGGCAACGCCGACGCGCCGAGCTCGCTCGACTCGGCCGGGCACGTGCCGCTCAGCCTGGTCACCGACGCGATGTTCCGCTGGGGAGCCGACAAGTCCCCCGGGCACAGCTTCTGCGACACGATCGTGTACGAGGCGCATGTCAGGGGCCTGTCCATGCGCCATCCCGGGGTGCCCGAGGCGCTGCGCGGGACCTACGCCGGGCTCGGGCACGACGCGGTGATCGAGCACCTGACCGGCCTCGGCGTGACCGCCATCGAGCTGCTGCCCGTGCACCAGTACGTGCCGGACGACTTCCTGCTCGAGCGCGGGCTGACCAACTACTGGGGCTACCAGTCGATCGGGTACTTCGCGCCGCACACCGGCTACTCCGCCGCGGTGCGCTCCGGCGCGGACGGCGAGTACGCAGGATTCGGCGGCCCCTGGGGCGTGGTCGACGAGTTCAAGGCAATGGTCAGGGCGCTGCACCTGGCCAGGATAGAGGTCATCCTCGACGTGGTCTTCAATCACACCGCCGAGGGCGATACGAACGGCCCGTCGCTGTGCTTCCGCGGCCTGGACAACCCGGCCTACTACCGGCTGGACACCGACAACCCGCGCCAGTACTACGACACGACAGGCACGGGCAACTCGCTGAACGCGGGGAGCCCGGTCACGCTGCAGCTGATCATGGACTCGCTGCGGTACTGGCTGACCGAGATGCACGTCGACGGCTTCAGGTTCGACCTTGCCGCCACGCTGGCCAGGCAAGACGGCGGGTTCAGCTCCGCCTCCGCGTTCTTCGACCTGGTCGCCCAGGATCCGGTGGTCTCGCAGGCCAAGCTCATCGCCGAGCCGTGGGACGTAGGCCAGTTCGACAGCTACGACCTCGGCCGCTTCCCCGCCCGCTGGCACGAGTGGAACGGCAGGTACCGGGACAGCATGCGCGACTTCTGGCGCAGCCACGCGATCGGCCTCGGCGAGTTCGCCACCCGGTTCGCCGGGTCGGCCGACCTGTACGGCCGGTCGCGGGGCACCCCGACCGCGTCGGTGAACCTGTTCACCGTGCACGACGGCTTCACGCTGCGGGACCTGGTGTCCTACGACACCAAGCACAACGAGGCCAACGGGGAGTCCAACAGGGACGGCACCGACGACAACAGGTCCTGGAACTGCGGCGCCGAGGGCGCGACGTCCGATCCGCAGGTCCTGGTACTGCGGGCGCGGCAGTCCCGGGCCATGCTCGCCACCTTGATGTTGTCGCTCGGCGTCCCGATGCTGCTCGGCGGGGATGAGCTCGGCCGGACGCAAGCAGGCAACAACAACGCCTACTGCCAGGACAACGAGATCTCCTGGTATGACTGGTCCGCCGCCGACGGCGACCTGCTCGCGTTCACCACCGCGCTGGTCACGTTCAGGCGGGCGCATCCGGTGTTCCGGCGGCGGCGGTACGCGACCGGGGTCGACGTCTCGGAGCTTGGCTGGTTCGCGCCTGGCGGTACCGCGATGACGCAGGCCGACTGGGACGACAAAGCCGCGCTGGCGATCGGGGTCTACTTGGACGGGTCGAAGGACCCGGACGAGGACGCCGACGGGCAGCCGTTGCTTGACGACGACTTCCTCGTGCTGGTGAACGCGTGGTGGGAGCCGCTGGAGTTCGCCATCCCGGCGACCAGGGACGGGCAGCGGTGGCAGAAGGAGATCGACACGTACGATCCGGCCGATCTGACCGGCGCCTCGCTCGCCGCCGGGGAGAAGGTCACGGTCGGGCCGCGATCCGTGGTGGTCCTCCGTAGCCCGCTCGACGCGGCGAAGGCTGCTCGGTGAACCACCACGTCCGCTGGTAACGCGGTCAGCCGACCGGGGTCGCGGCCTGACCCGAGGCTAGCTCCCTGAGCTTCTGCATCGCCTTGGCGTTGCGCGACAGGGCCATCGGGGTCCAGAACAGGCCGAACGGAACGCCCCACCAGCCGAGGATCAGGTTGTGCGTGCGTACCGAGCGCGCCGAATCCTCAAGCTGCTGGAGGGTCCCGGTGTAAACGCTGCTGCGCCGCTGCGTGATTATCACGAAGCTGCTCACCTTCGTGAGCCTGACCCGGTAACGCCCCGTCGCATCCTGCGATCCCTCGGGCGGCACGCCGTCCTGCGAAGTGCTCATTGACTCTCCCTCGTTGCGCGGCCCCCCAGGGAGGTATTTAATCCCATTTCGTCGCGGAATAAAGGGTTTTGCGAGGTAATGCGGCCGGAGATTGAGCGCGAGTCCAAAACGATCTTGTGGATCGCTGGCGGGCCCGCGCGGGCGGGGGCGGCCACGGCCATCATCGCGAACGAGAGGGCCAGCAGGAGGAGGCCGACCGCTCCGGTGAGCCAGGTGGTCTTGGCGCGGTCCTTGCTGACGATGGCGGTCATCGCGGCTACCCCGTTGTGTCGGATGGCGTGTTCCCCTGGTCTTTACGGTAGGAATCCGGCCACGCGATTACGACGGGGCTGGCACCCGGAAATCATCGGGGGGTTATCCCCCGGATGGGATGATGGCCGGCATGCCGAGCCAGTTCAGGTACCCGGACAAAGCCGCGTCGCGGAGACGCTGTGGCGGTGCTCTCGCCGTCGAGCGGGCTGGCCGCCCGGTTTCCGCGGCCGTATGAGCTCGGGCTGCGCAGGCTGTGGGAGGAGTTCGGGCTGAACCCGGCGGTGTTTCCCACCACGACGGCGGCCGCGGCGTCGCCCGCGGAGCGGGCGGCCGATGTCATGGCGGCGTTCGCCGAGCCTGGAGGTCGTCGACTTCCAGCTGCGGGCCGGCAGGTACCTGGCGCCGGACGACGCCTGCGACGGCGCGGTGCTGTTCCTCGAGACCTCCGAGGAGCTTCCGCCGGCCAGCTCTACGTGTACCGGGTGCTGATGTGCATGGGCGAGCGGAGGCTGCTGCGGCGGTTCGCCGCGATCGTCTGGGCGCGGCCCAAGGCGTGGTCGCACGACCAGCGCAACGACGCGGCCGCGAAGGCCCGCTACACGCGGGACCAGCACGAGGCCGTGCTCGCCGCGGTGGCCGAGTATCACCCCGGGGGCGCCGCTGGTATTCGGGGTGGACTTCGGGCACACCGAGCCGCAGCACGTCATTCCCAGCGGGGGCGCCGTCACGGTCGACGGCGAGAAGCAGGAGATCTGGGTGACCTACTGACGGTGTCACGCCCGGCCGACCGTGACCGACTACCGACGTGAACGGGGGCGGCCGCGGCCGGGCGTTAATACCATTTTAACGGCCTGTGGATTTGCTGTGCATAAGCGGGTGGATAACCTCGCTTACCTGCGGATAACCCGTGTAGTTCTGTGGATTATATTGTGGAAACATAATCTGGCGGAATTAATTTATTGCGGGGTCTTGCGCGGGCGTCAGATAGGCAGTAGAAATACATCCACCGCTAAGGCGGGGCAGCACCCCGGGGTCACCCAGGGACGCGAGAGGAACCGGGAAACCGGGGATTCACGCGGGTGTCCGGCCCTGGTGGTCGGCCGGCGGTACCGGGTCGGCCAGGCAACTGGACGGCCTGATGCGGCTAAGGCCGGACAAGGCCCCCTCCATCTCATACATGGAGGGGGCCTTGTTGTATCTTGCCCGACGCGCCCGCATTGGTAACGCCGACACGCCGGGCGGCGCCAAGATGTCAGCCTGGGTTAACCAGCTAGTGCCGCATCAAGCAACGTTTGCCTCGCCGGGCGCCGCGGCAGCCGTCCGCGTGATTCCCTCCGACGCCCTGATCCGGACCTGTTGTCATGATCGTGGGTCGTTACTGCCCTTATCGGGGAGGTTTTGACCCACGATCCGGCCGGCGGCGGATGGCAGGGGCGGGTGAGGCAGGTGAGATCCGGCGGTTGCGGCAGGTGCGATCCGCGGGGCGAACGTGTCCGGCCACGGCACTAGCTGCGGGGCGCTGCCTGAGGTCACCGGACAGGACCTGCGTGCAGCCCATCGTGCGGGATGCCTCGACGATCGCGGCATCCCAGCACGAGAGCCGGAAGCGCCGGAACGATTCGATGAGCGGGACCGCCTGCCGGTGACCGACGGCGTCCGGGCGGCTCGCGTGTGGCCTGGACATAGAACTCCTGCAGCACCTGCACTGACAGCGCCAGACCGCGTCCGGCCAGGATGTCGTTGGCGCGCTTGGCCTTGTCCTGCTCGGCCGGGTCGCCGGAGATAGGCGGCGACCAGCGCGCTGACCGAGGTGTCACGCCGCGCGGCGGCGACCCGGGCGTTGCGGTATCGCAGCCCGTCGAGCCGGGCTGAGGGGGCCGGGCGTGATGACGCCCCGGCGCCTGCTGGCACCGGGGCGTCCGCTCTACGCCGCCAAGGCGATCAGTCGGAGCCGGGCTCGAGGTAGAAGATCACAGCGGAGCCGTCGGTGTGGGCGTATCCGCTGACTTCTCCCTCCCCCTGCCGAGGATGGGCATTCAGGAACGTCAGGGCGTCCCGCACGCCGTGCGGGGCAGGGAACTCCTTGAAGTACCAGGTGTGCACGGTGCTGTCACCCAGGCTGCCGGGCGCCAGGTACAGCAGCCCGACGGTGCCGTTCTTGCGGGGGGTCACGGTGACCTCGCCACGTCCCTGCCGGGCAGGTTCGTTCAAGAAGTCGACGGCCTCCTTGGGCCCGACGAACTCCCCGTATTCCCAGGTGTGCGTGGTGCTGGCGCCCAGGCTGCCGGGCTCCAGGTACAGCAGCCCAGCGGTTCCGTCGCCGCGCAGGGTCGCGGTGGCCTCACCGCGCCCCTGCCGGTCAGGAGCGTTCAGGAAGATCGCGGCGTCCTTCGCCCCGTTGGGGCCAGGGAACTCCTGCGCCGCCCAGGTCGGGCTGGTGCCCGTGCCCACGCTGCCCGGCACCAGGTAGAACAGTCCCACGCTGCCGTCGCTGCGCAGGGTCGCGGTGGCCTCGCCACGTCCCTGCCGGTCAGGGTCGTTCAGGAAGATAACCGCGTTGTCCTCTCCGTTCGGGCGAGGGCCAGGAAACTCCCGGAAGTCCCAGTACTGATTGGCCATAACTCCACTCCCGTGTGGCCATGGCGCACATGACCCTAGCGGGCCGGATCGGCTCGCGCGCCGGTGTCCATTGCCGATCACTGTCTCGGTGGGAGTAAAGCGGCATTCAGATACATCCCGCCGTAATATTCGCGTCCGGGGATTCCGTCCGGCCGCTCTCGCGGTCCCGCCTTAGGACCCGGCGGGCGGATCATGAAGGCCGCCTCCAGCAGGGTCGCGTAACGGTTCGCAGCGCCGCTTTCCAGGCCGACGGCCTGCCCTGCTTTGGATATGTTGAGCATCTGACCGGTCTGCGCCGCGAGCTGGCGGAGCAGCCGGGGAAGCGCTTCCGGTCAGCGACCGCGCCGCCTGCGGCAGGACCGAGTACCTGGTGGAGCCGGTGAGCACGTAGCGCCTCCGTTCCGCGAGGGCAACGGGCGGGCGCGGCGGGCGTTCTTCGGGCATCTCGCCCGCGACGCCGGGTCCACGCTCGCCTGGCAGCACCTTGATCCCATCCGCAACATCGATGCCTCTGCCGCGATCATGCGCGGCAACCCAGAACCAATACGTGAGATGCTCGACGCCCTCGTCAGGGATGACATCTGACCGCGCAGATCCGACATGCGCACGGGCCGTGATGCTTTCTGCTGCGGCGCTTACGTCCTTGTCCGCGATGAGCGTGCCGCGCCGACAGCACCCAGTACATAGCACGACCGGGCCGATTCTGGCGTATCGCCAGCAGGCAGCCGCTAGGAGTGATCAGTTCCGCCAGGCCGCGTGCCCTGGGCTCCAAGGTGCCGGCGAGCACCTCCCCCGTCCGCCGACGCTGACAGCAGTTGCGCCAGCCGCCGCCGTGGCCCGCCGTGTCAGCGATAACGACACACTGGTGCTGGGTCAGTGAGCTGGCTGTTCGTGAGGGACAGGCCGCCTGGTGACCGGGATGATGCGGATGAGCGCGGGACCGGCAGCGCGTCGTCGGGGTCGGCGTCGTCGAAGTAGCCGAGGCCGAGCAGGATGTGGTTGATGGCCTGCTGCGGGTGTTCGGGCTGGAAACGCCCGGTGAACAATGCCAGGCTCTCTTCAGCCGTACGTCCGGTTCGCTGCTCGATAGTCATCAGGTCGAGATGGCCGCGGAGCTCGCCCCGGCCGCCGGCCTCCGTGAGTTTCATGGCCATCAGGTTGCTGAGCTGGGCGGCGCGCAGGCCGTCGACCTCCTGGGGCGGCTCGAGAAGGTGCTGCGGGCGGCCTTCGTCCGCGTGCAGGACCTGCACCTTGGCAGCGGAGAGGGCGCCGGTGAGGGTTCCGGGTGCACGCCCGGTGACGGCAAACGGGCCCGCCGTGGGCAGCAGGCGCGTCAGCTCGCTGAGATCGACGCTGCCATTATGAAAGAAGAAGCCAGGGTCCCGGCTGACGCGATGCCCGAGGTGCACGGCGATGGCTGTTCCGCCCCCGAGGTAGGCCCCCGGCGGGACGAGGGGGGCGATCGCGTCCCATGTGGCTGCCGTGTCGGGCGGGAGAATTTCCCGGACGCGGTCAGACGGCATCAGGCGCGTACCTGGCGAGGTCATGCGCGCGCCCGCTGCGCCGGCTCGGGGCCGCGCGTAGCCGCCGCATGCTCCCAGGCGCTCGCGGGCAAGTTCGCAGTTCCCCATGCGAGGCCATCGGGATCGAAGGACGTGATAAGCCGCCGGGCGATGAACGGTGCCGAACGCCCGACATCGAGCTGTGCGGGGGCCGCGTCCCGGAACAAGCGGGGCAGGTGCGGGGGAACGCGCGTGGCGTGCGCCCCGCCAGAACGGGCGGGCAGGTGGACCCGGGCGACTGCCGGAGCGAGCGCCAGCCACTTCGGTGACCCGAACCGGACCCGGTACACGGTCGCCTCAGCGGCGCGGCCCCGGGCGAGGATCGCCGGTGCCCGCCAGATGAGACCACTGGAGGCAAGCCGGGTGAGGGCGCGGGCGGCGGCGGTGGGCGAGACGCCCGCGCGCCGTCCGGCCTCGCGCACGGATACGGCACCCTGCGGTGAACGGGACAACGCGGCGAGCACCCTGGCCTCCGCCCGCGACAGGCCAGGCACTGGCGGCGTAACGCCCAGCTCCCCGGCAAGGCCGTCCACCTGTTGTGAGGTCAGCTGGAAGACACCCGAGGCGGCACGCCCGACCGGCATGCCCAGCCGGTCTACGGCCCGCCGCACTCGCGGCGCCGAGGTCCCCAGGACCCGGGCCGCAGCCGCAAGGCCCTAGGTGTCCATACAGTCATCGTACCCGCCCGCCCGGGCCGCAGCCGACCTATCCAGCGAGCCGAGAAACGCCGGATAACCAGGCAGCCTTCCAGATTCTCCCAGCTAGATGGCTATACCCGCAGATGCAGCCGTGACCCGCCGTGCAAGCGATAACGACACACATTGCTACTATCCGGTCTCGTGCCGCCGTGTGGATTGATGCCTGTATAGCAGCGGCAGCACGCGCAGGTCTTTCGGCCGCCCGGCGGACTCCTTGGAGCGTATGACGTCTGCGAGGTCTGCGACGACGACTTCCACTTCGCCGACGCGAAGACGGTGCGCGTTTACCGCCAGCTCGGCGTAGCCTCCGGCAAAGCCCGATGGATGGAATGAGATGTCGAACTCGCCGTCAGCACAGATCAGATCCCATCCCTCGGCTGCTCCCAGAGACGTAGCATCGTGGCTAAAGGGCAGCCCCTCCGGCACCGCGTCTGTCCGGATCCGCGCACCGAGCTCCTTCAGCGCTAGCGATAGCCGGGCCAGGTTCTCCTGGCTTACCTCCGGTGTGAGGTCGATGTCTCTGGTAGCGGGTATCGGGGCTTGCTGTGCGAGGGCGGCGAAGGCGCCGATGATTACGTAGCGCACCTGGTGCCGGTTCAGCGCGGCGACGATGGCAGCGGCGTTGAGTTCTGGTTCTCTGGCGGGCTCGTCTTGGTCGCTCACGCCACATCCTCTGCGGGAGTGGCCTGGCGCCATGCCTGAAGCTGGCGGTCGCGGCGAAGACGCTCGGATTCGGAGCGGCCGGCTTCCAGCCCGGCGAGTATGTCGTCATGGGGGTCGTAGGCGGCCAGGTGCAAGCGGAGGTCAAAGCCGGCAGCGCGGATCAGCCTCAGCAGCGTGGTGAGGCTCGGCTGTCGCTGGTCACGCTCGTAAGCGGAGATCATCGTCACTGGGACTCCCGCTCGTTCGGCAAGTTCCCGCTGGCTCATGCCCGACTTCAGGCGGGCGAGTTGCAAGAGAGCCGAGGATGGCGACGGCAGCGCTTCACGGTCGGAAGGTTGTGTCATAACACAATCGTATGATCGGGCGATGCCACCGATCCAGCTGCCACGGACAACCAAGCCAGAGTCGCTGATGGCGATGGCGCTACCGATTGTGCAATCGATATCTAAACGGTTTGCTGTCCACGCGGCTGGCATCCGAGCGGCGGCACGTAGCGGATGACATGAGCCACGCGAGCCGCCACTCACAGAAAGAATCCTTAACGGCAGACGGGTTTTCCCAGCTCAGTGAGCCTATCTGCAGCTGCTTGCGCAATCCGCTCTGTTGTCATCATCGGTGCGGGCAGGCCGAAGGTCGGCTGCTGGAGCAGCCGGAACCGGGAGTGATGATCTGGCGCACCCCGCAGGGCGGATATTCACCGGCACGCCCGCCAGGTACCGCCCTGGCCTATCGAGGCTCTACCATCCGGGTCCTAGACCAGGGCGGGGGACGGGACGGAATCGCGGAGGGGGGCGCTCGCGAACTCGGTCATGCCCGCGGCGAACGGGGTCCTGGCGCGGAAGCCGAGGTCCCGGGCGGCGGCGGCCGGGCTGGCCACGATGTGCCTGACGTCGCCGAGGCGGTACTCGCCGGTCACGGCGGGCTCGATGGTCCCGCCGAAGGCCCTGGCCAGCGCGCTTGCCATCTCGCCGACCGTGTGCTGGTCGCCGCTGGCGACGTTGTAGCAGCGCAGGGCGCCGGTCTCGGCGCCGTGCGGTTCGTCGCCGAGGCTGGTTCCGGCCACCGCCCGGTCGACGGCCTGCAGGGCGAGCAGGTTGGCCCGGGCCACGTCACGGACGTGCACGAAGTCGCGCCGCTGGCCGCCGTCCTCGAACACCCGGGGCGGCACCCCGTTTTCCAGGCAGGACCGGAAGATCGCGGCGACCCCCGAGTACGGCGTGTCCCGCGGCAT
>JASHTQ010000753.1 GCA_030040475.1 Streptosporangiaceae bacterium | reverse complement strand
CCCATCTACTTCATCGGCCCGACCGCCTTCAACCTGCTCGGCATCGACCGCTGGGTCCGCAACTTCGGCTACATCGCCTACTACGACTCCTGGGACGGCAGGCATCCGCGGCTGTTCGCGCCGGAGAACCGCCCCTACATCGAGTTCGAGTCGAGCGAGCAGATCAACAACTACCTGCTGCGCGACGCCGAGGTCCGAGAGCACCTGGCCCGCCGCGGCGGGACGCCGATGGTCGCGATGGTGTTCTTCGACGCCGAGACCGAGGAGATCTGCAGGGAGCAGGGCTACCAGCTGATCCTGCCGCCGGATTCGCTGCGCCGCCGGCTGGACTCCAAGATCGTCACCACCCAGCTCGGCAACGAGGCGGGCGTCCCGTCCGTGCCGAACGTCCTCGGCGAGGCCGCCAGTTACGCCGAACTGACCGCGCTCGCCGCAGCCAGCGGCCTCGGCGACGACCTCGTCGTCCAGACGCCCTACGGCGACTCGGGCAAGACCACGTTCTTCGTCAAGTCCGAAGCCGACTGGGACGGCTGCGCGGACGACGTCGCCGGCCAGCAGCTCAAGATCATGAAGCGGATCAACAACCAGGCCGCGGCGGTGGAGGCGTGCATCACCAGGCACGGCACGATCGTCGGGCCGTTCATGAACGACCTGACCGGCTACCCGGAGCTCACCCCGTACAAGGGCGGCTGGTGCGGCAACGACGTGTTCCCCGAGGCGCTGTCGGACACCGACCGGGCGGTGGCGATCAGCCACGTCCGCAAGCTCGGCGACCGGCTGGCACGGGAGGGCTACAAGGGCTTCCTCGAGGTCGACGTGCTCGTCGACACCGACACCGGCGCGGTGTACCTGGGCGAGCTGAACCCGCGGATCTCCGGCGTCTCCTCGATGACGAACGTGACCGCGGGCGCCTACGCCGACGTGCCGCTGTTCCTGTTCCACCTGCTCGAGTTCATGGGCGTCGACTACACGATCGACGCCGAGGAGATCAACGAGCGCTGGCGCGAGCTCGCGGCGGTCGACGTCTGGTCGCAGCTGATCATGAAGGAGCCCGGCGACGACGTGGAGCGGATCCTGGCCGCGCCGCGGACCGGATCCTGGCGCATGTCCGACGGCGGCGCGCTTACCTTCGAGCACGTCAGCAACGACTGGCACGACATCACCACCGAGGACGAGGCCTTCTTCATGCGCGTCTACGGCCCGGGCGACTACCGGTTCCACGGCGCCGACCTGGGCATCTTGGTGACCAAGGGCCGGATGCAGAGCGCCGAGGGGCTCACCGAGCGGTGCCGGCGCTACATAACGGGCATCCGCTCCCACTACCAGTCCGAGCCGCTGCCGCAGCCGCCTGCCGTCATGCCCATCGCCTACGTCAAGTAGCCTTCCGGGTGTGCTGAGCCAGTCCGTCATCGACTCCCTGTTCCCGCCCGGCCTGCCCGAGCCGGCCGACCTCGAGCGCTACTACCCGCCGCGTGCTTACCTGCCCGAGGGGGCCGAGGTCACCCGGTTCGCCCCCAGCCCGACCGGGTTCCTGCACATCGGCGGCGTCTACACCGCGATCGTGGACGTCGACGTGGCGCGCCACTCAGGCGGCACCTACCTGGTCCGCCTGGAGGACACCGACCAGGCCCGGGTCACCGAGGGGGCGGCCGAGCAGTTCGCCGAGGCGTTCGCGTACTTCGGCATCGCCCCGGACGAGAACGACCAGACCGGCCGCTACGGCCCCTACTCCCAGTCGGCCCGGGCGGAGACCTACCTGACCTACGTCCGCGAGCTGGTGCGCAAGGACCTTGCCTACCCGTGCTTCGCGACCAGGCAGGACCTGGAGGAGATCACCGCCGCGCAGCGGGCCGCCGGCGCGCTGCCCGGCTACTACGGCAGGTGGGCGATCTGGCGCGACGCCTCACCAGAGCAGGTCGAGGCACGGCTGACGGCCGGCGACCCGTACGTCGTCCGGTTCAGGTCCCCGGGTGTCGCCGGGGTGCGGGTCACCTTCACCGACGAGATCCGCGGCGAGCTGACCATGGACGACAACCGCAACGACGCGGTGATCCTCAAGAGCAGCGACACCGAGCCCAGGCTGCCCGTCTACCACTTCGCGCACGCCGTCGACGACCACCTGATGCGGATCACCCTGGTCATCCGCGGCGAGGAGTGGCTCTCCTCCGTGCCGCTGCACCTGCAGCTGTTCGACGCGCTCGGCTTCCCCCGTGTCCGCTACGCGCACATCGCCCCGCTGATGAAGCAGGACGGCGGCAGCCGCCGCAAGCTGTCCAAGCGCCACGACCCCGAATCCAGCGTGGCCTTCTACCTCGAGCAGGGCTTCCCGGCCCCGGCCGTCCAGTACTACCTGCGCGGCCTGGCCAACGCCCGCCTCGCCGAGGTCCCGCTCGCCGAGGCGCTGGCCCAGCCGATCCGGCTGTCCGAATGCGGCACCGCGGGCCCGCTCATCGACATGGCCAAGCTCGACGACATCTGCGCCGACCACGTCGCGACGCTGCCCGGCGAGCTGATCCTGGCCCGGGTCACCGAGTGGGCCGCGCGTTACGATCCCGATCTGGTGCCGATCCTGCAGGCCCACCACCCGCTCGCGCTGCAGGCCCTGGCCATCGAACGCGACGGCGACCCGAACCCGCGCAAGGACCTGCGCAAGTGGGGCGATTTCCGCGCCGTCTACCGGTACTTCTTCAACGAGCTGTTCACCCCGGTCGCCGACCCCGCCGACGCCCGCTTCGCCGCGCTGGACCCGCCGCAGGACCCGGCCGAGGTCCGCGCCATAGCCGCCGCGTTCGCCGACGCCTACCAGCCGCCGGCCCCCGACGTCGCGTGGTTCGACCAGATCCGCGGCCTGGCCCCCGACCTCGGCTACGCCGCCAGCCAGAAGGTGTACAAGAAGGACCCCGCCGCCTACCACGGCTCCATCCGCGAGGTCTCCCAGGTCGTCCGCATCCTGCTCACCGGCACCCCGCGCAGCCCCGACCTGGAGGCCGTCGCCGCCACCCTGGGCACGGAAGAGGTCCTGCGCCGCATCCGTGCCGTCCTGTTACCCCGGTACCGGTCCCGCCCCGGCTGACGTCCCGAACGTCTTCTTTTCTGCCGAACGGGCGGTGGTGCGCCTCCCGGCACCCCGCGCCAGTCCCGGGTGCGATCGGCGCGATGTCCTCGTAGCCCATCGCGAACCCGGCGATGACCATGGCGTCGGTCAGCCCCGGGGCCACGCCCGAGGCGGCCGTCATCCCGCCGAAGAGCAGGACCTCCCGGTGCAGCGTCACCAGGAGCTCGTCCGACCACGTGGCCGGGTTGATCATCTCCACCGCCGCGCCGCCAGCTGGCTTGCGGTGGCGGCGATCTCGACCGCGCCTCGAGCAGTTCGGTGTCCACGTCGATGGTCCGGACTCTGCCAGGCATGCGTCCGCCCCCGGCACGGGGGCACCGGGGGAGGACATTTGACGGGTACCGGACGGGCTGCTGAGGCGAGGAGCCGCCCGCCCGGACCCGGGCCTTGGAGTTCTGCGTTCGGTGAACTGCCTCCAGTTTCCCGTTTCCCCCGCCCGTTCCTCAGAGTCGTTGTGCCTGTCCTGGGCGGGCCGTTGTCCCGGTCCACTGGGCCCGGGTGGCGCGGTTGCCTGCCGACATGAGAAAGCCGGCCGCGGCGAGGATCGCGGCCGGCTGTGCCCCGAGGCGGTCAGGCGAGGTAGCGCTCGATCAGGGTCATCAGTTCCAGCAGGTCGAACGGCTTGGCCATGAAATCGACGGCTCCCGCCGCGAGGAGAGTATCGACGGTCTCCTTGCCGGTGTCGCCGCTGAGGATGATGACCGGGATCGCCGCCGTCTGCGGGACCGCGGCGAGCTGGCGCAGCACCTGCTCGCCGTGCGTATCTGGCAGCCGGTTATCCAGCAGGATGAGAACCGGCGGATCCTCGATCGCCGCCTGGATGCCGTCGCGGCCGGTGCCGACCGAACGCAGTTCGATCTCCGGGCGGCGCTTGAGCAGCCGCTCGACCAGGCGGATGTTGTCGTCGTTATCGTCGATGTACAACACGGTGCGGCCGGTCATGTCGGCGTCGTCTCCGAGACCACGCCGGTCTTCTCCTCGTGTGCGGCCGCCATCGAATCGAGGAGCTGGCCGAGTTCGGCTAGGTCGAGCGGCTTGGTGAGGTAGGCGATGATCCCGTTGGAGCGCATCTGGCGGACGACCGTCGGCGCGGCCTCCGCGGACAGGACCGCGATCGGGATGGCCGTCGTGGCCGGCTCGGACTTGAGGTGGGTGAGCACCTCATGCCCCGGCAGATCGGGCAGATGCAGGTCGAGCAGGATGAGGTCGGGGACCTCGCGGGTCGCGATCTCCAGGCCGATCCGGCCCGACATGACCGCCTGCAGGCGGATGTTCGGCTTGGACTTGACGAACCTGGAGACCACCTCGATGTTGGCGGAGTTGTCCTCGATGTACAGCACGCACAGGCTGGCGTCGGCCGGGCTGGCCTGCGCGGGCACCGATATCGACGCCGCGTGCTCGTGCTCCCTGGTATGGACCATGTCCGGTACCCGGGGCAATGTGATCGTGAAGGTTGACCCCGCGCCGTTGACGCTGGACGCGGTGAGCTGCCCGTTCATCGCCTCGGCGAAGGCGCGGGCCAGCGGCAGCCCGAT
Organism: Streptosporangiaceae bacterium; assembly: GCA_030040475.1. The sequence continues at coordinate 290 of JASHTQ010000753.1, read as the reverse complement.
CCCGGTGCCCTCCACCGCGGTCTGCTCGGCGCCGAGCCGCTCGAACGGGATGAAGATCCGCTCCAGGTTCGCGGTTGATATCCCCGGTCCGGTGTCGGTCACCACCACGGTGGCCTGGTCGATCCCGTCCGCCTGGTAGGTGATCGAGACCGCGCCGCCCTGGCGGTTGTACTTGATGGCGTTGGAGACCAGGTTGACAAGGACCTGGCGAAGCCGCAGCCGGTCGGCCCGGACGGCCAGGCCAGGATGCAGGCAGTACTGACCGATCGTGATCGAGCGCGCGGCCGCGA
>JASHTQ010000752.1 GCA_030040475.1 Streptosporangiaceae bacterium | reverse complement strand
GCGGTCTGCGGCGGGCCGCTGCACGTCGGCGGCTCGGGCGAGGCGCCAGGCTGCCGCTGGTGCGGCGCGCTCGCGGCCGACTGGCGCTGCCCGCGGTGCGGATCCGATCGCCTGCGCGCGCTGGTCACCGGCGCGGCGCGCACCGCGGAAGAACTGGGCCGCGCGTTTCCCGGTGTGCCGGTGCGGACCTCAGGCGGACAGCACGTGCTCGCCACCGTGCCCGACTCGCCCGCGCTCGTCATCGCCACCCCGGGAGCCGAGCCGGTCGCCGCGCGGGCATACGCAGCCGCGCTCCTGCTGGACGGCTGGGCGCTGCTCGGCCGCCCCAGCCTGCGCGCCGCCGAGGAGGCCGTGCGCCGGTGGCTGAACGCCGCCGGCCTGGTCAGGCCGGGCGGACAGGTCGTGGTGCTTGCCGAGGCGGGTCTGCCCGCCACCCAGGCGCTGATCCGCTGGGACCCGGTCCATTTTGCCGAACGCGAGCTGGCCGAACGAGCCGAGCTCGGCTTCCCTCCGGCGGTGCGAATGGCCGCCGTCAGCGGAACATCCGCCGCGGTCGCGGAGTTGTTCTCCGTGGCCAGCCTCCCGCCCGGAGCCGAGGTGCTCGGACCGGTCCCGGCCGAGTTCGCGGCGGCCTCGGGCGACGCCGACCCCCAAGAGCGCGCGCTGATCAGGGTGCCCAGGTCAGCGGGTGCCGACCTGGCGCAGGCGCTGCACGCGGCCCAGGCGGTCCGCAGCGCGCGCAAGGACGGCGGCGGCGTCCGGGTCCAGCTCGACCCGGCCGAGGTGGCCTGACAGCTAGACTTTAAGTTCGACCGGAATCTCGCGGCGCGCGGGCGTCCGCCGCCACGTGCAGGAGGGAACCTTCGTGAGCGTCAAGCCGATCCGTCTGTTCGGTGACCCGGTGCTGCGCACGCCGGCCGAGCCGGTCCGCGACTTCGACGCCGAGCTGCGCAGGCTCGTCAAGGACCTCACCGACACCATGCTTGACGCGCCCGGTGCGGGCCTCGCCGCCCCGCAGATCGGGGTGGGCCTGCGGGTCTTCACCTATCACGTGGACGAGCACGAGTCCGGGCACCTGATCAACCCCTCGCTCGACCTGTCGAAGGACACCGAGGAGGACGATGAGGGCTGCCTGTCGTTCCCCGGCCTCAGCTACCCGGTCGCGCGCGCCTACGGCGTGGTCGCCAAGGGCTTCAACATGTACGGCGACCCGGTGACGATCGAGGGCACCGAGTATCTGGCCCGCTGCATCCAGCATGAGACCGACCACCTGGACGGCATCCTGTTCATCGACCGGATGGATCCCGCGCAGCGCAAGCAGGCGATGAAGGCCATCCGGGAGGCGGAGTGGTGGGGGGACCCGCTCCCGAAGATCCGCGTCTCGCCGCACGAGACGATGGGTCGGGCCTTCTGAGCCGATGCGCCTGGTATTCGCTGGCACGCCGCAGACCGCGGTACCGCCGCTAGACGCGCTGCTCGCCTCCGGCCACGAGGTCGCCGCGGTGCTGACCCGTCCCGACGCCCCGGCCGGACGTGGCCGCAAGATCGAGCGCAGCGCGGTAGCGCGGCGTGCCGCGCAGGCGGGCCTGGAGGTGCTCTCCCCGACCCGGGTCCGGGATCCGGAATTCCTCGACCGGCTGCGCGCGATCGCCCCGGACTGCTGCCCGATGGTCGCCTTCGGCGCCCTGATCCCGCAGGCAGCGCTCGACATCCCGGCCCACGGCTGGGTCAACCTGCATTTCTCCGTGCTGCCGGCCTGGCGTGGCGCCGCCCCGGTGCAGCATGCCATCCTGCACGGCGACGACGTGACAGGGGCCAGCACGTTCCAGGTCGTGGCCGAGCTGGACGCGGGACCTGTCTACGGGGTGCTGACCGAGCCGGTGCGGCCCGGCGACACGACCGGGGACCTGCTCGGACGACTGTCCGAGGCCGGGGCGCGGCTGCTTGTGGCGACGCTGGACGGGATCGAGGCGGGCACGATAGAGGCGGTCCCGCAGCCGGCCGAAGGGGTGAGCTTCGCGCCGAAGATCACGCCGGCCGACGCGCGGGTGGACTGGAAGCTTCCCGCGCACGTCATCGACCGCGTGATCCGCGCGTGCACGCCGGACCCCGGCGCGTGGACGGAACTCGACGGGACCCGGGTGAGGCTGGGTCCGGTCTGCGTGCCTGCGCCGGAGGCTCCGGCGTCCCTCGCGCCCGGTGAGCTGCTGGTCGGACGGCACGCGGTCTTCGCGGGCACGGGCTCGCGCCCGGTGCTCCTCGGCGATGTCCAGGCGCCCGGCAAGCGACGCATGACCGCAGCCGACTGGGCCCGCGGGCTGCACGGTTCCGGCGAGCCAATGCGGTTCGGCTGACGTGGCCCGGCACAATCGCGCCGATCCCGCCCGGCGCGCCGCCTACGACGTGCTGCGTGCGGTCGACGACCGGGACGCCTACGCCAACCTGCTGCTGCCCGCGCTGCTCACCGAGCGCGGGCTGACCGGCCGGGACGCCGCGTTCGCGACCGAGCTGACCTACGGCACGCTGCGCGGCCGCGGCACCTACGACACGATCATCGCCGCCTGCAGCGACCGGGACTGGCTCGACCCGCCGGTACGCGACGTGCTGCGGCTCGGCGCGCATCAGCTGCTGGCCACCAAGGTCGGCGCGCATGCCGCCGTGGCCACCTCGGTCGACCTGGCCAAGGATGTCTGCGGTCCCCGCCCGTCCGGCTTCGTCAACGCCGTCCTGCGCCGGCTGGCCACCCGTGACCTGGACGCGTGGATCGCGATCGTCGCCCCGGACCCGGGCCGCGACCCGGCCGGATACCTGTCGGTCAGGCACAGCTATCCGCGCTGGATCGTCGAGGCGTTCTCCGAGGCGCTCGGCACCGCCGCGGCGGAGACCTCCGAGGCGCTTGCCGCGGGCAACGCCAGGCCGGACGTGGTGCTGGCCCTGACGGAACCCCGCCCGTCATCGCAAGCCGATGCCGAGCCGGGCGCGGAACCCGGTCCGCTCGCCGCCGGCACTGCGACTCTGTGGTCGCCGTACGGCCTGCGGCTGGCGGGCGGCGACCCGGCGCCCCTGATCGCCGGCGGCCGGGCGGCCGTCCAGGACGAGGCCAGCCAGCTGGCTGCCCTCGCGCTCGCCCGGGTCGGGCTGACCGGCCGCGACGGCCTCTGGCTCGACCTGTGTGCCGGCCCGGGCGGCAAGGCCAGGCTGCTGAGCGGGCTAGCCGCCGCGAGGGGCGCCCGCCTCGTCGCCTCCGACGTCCGTCCGCATCGCGCCCGCAAGGTGCTGAGCGCCCTCCGCGCCCGCCAGGCCCCCGGCACCTCGCCGCAGGCCCCCGGCACCGCCGTGATCGCGGCCGACGGCCTGAGCGTCCCGTGGCAGCCAGGGACCTTCGACCGCGTGCTTGCCGACGTCCCCTGCTCCAACCTGGGATCGCTGCGGCGACGCCCCGAGGCCAGATGGCGCAAGACCCCCGCAGACGTGCAGGCCCTAGCCAGCCTGCAGCGCGGGCTCCTCGAATCTGCGCTGGATTCCGTCCGGCCCGGCGGCGTGGTGGCCTACGTGACCTGCTCCCCGCACGTCGCGGAGACCAGCCAGGTCGTGACCGCCGTCGCCGCCAGCCGGGATGACGTCTGCATCCTCGACGCCCCCGCCGTCCTCGCCGAGGTTCCCGGCCTGCGCCCCGACCGCCCCGACCGTCCTGGCGGCCCCGATTCCCCGTCGGACCCCCGACTATCCCGCTTCGCCCAGTTCTGGCCGCACCGGCACGGCACCGATGCGATCTTCCTCGCCCTGCTCAGGCGCGAGTGAGCGCCCTGGCAGAACCCAGCCGGGCATTTCCGATGTCGGCCCGCTGCCCCTGGGCGTAGCCGGCGCTGTAGCCCCGGCCGCTGTAGGTGATCCTGGTCTTGCGGGTCACCGGGTACGCCTCTTCCAGCTGTCGGCGCACGACCAGGGTCCGGTCGGCCAGGACAAGCGCGGTGCTCGGCCCGGTCTGCACCTCCGCCTCCGCGCTGGCTGCCGCGCGGTCCTCGGCCGCACGGACGCGGCTGATGACGGCGCTGACGAAGCCGAGCAGCCAGCTCCGGCGCCAGGCCCTCGGGCTGCGCACCCCGAGGGGGACGACGGTCGCGGACAGGCCGCGGGCCATCTGCAGCAGCAGCGAGGTGTACAGGATGTCGGCCCGCTCCAGGTCCGAGGCGTAGCCGAACACGTGGATGCGCGCGCCCGGCCGGGACGTGCTGAGCAGGACGCACTGGCAGCGCATCGCCCCGGCCAGCCCTGCCAGCAGGTGGGCACGGATCTGTGCCCACGGGTTGTCGATGTCGATAATCCGGTTGCCAGGCCGGTCAGTGTCCGGCCGGGACGCGGCCAGCCGTGCCCGGTCGATCCCGTAACGGGCCATCAGTTCCGCGGCCTTCGCGGTCAGTGCCTCGGCCTCTGGCGGGGTAACCCCTTCGGCCTCGGCCTTCGCCAGCAGCTTGCGTACCCGGTCCAGCAACGCGCTGGGCGGTTCTCCGGGCATAAACACCCTCCCGATCCCCCCTGATCGAACTAACTATCGATCACACGATATCCCTCGCCCGCCATTCCCCCGCCACGCCACGCCGGCGTTCGCGCCGCGATCCGCCGAGCCGTGCCCGCCAGCGTGGCCAGCATCCGGGCAATCTACACTCGACACCACTATGGCCGTTCAGATCTCGCCGAGCATCCTGTCCGCGGACTTTGCCCGGCTCGCCGACGAGGCCGCCGCGATCGCCGGCGTCGCCGACTGGCTGCACGTCGATGTCATGGACAACCATTTCGTGCCGAACCTCACCCTCGGCCTGCCTGTCGTCGAGTCGCTGCTCAAGCACACCACGATGCCGGTCGACTGCCACCTGATGATCACCGACCCTGACCGGTGGGCACCGGAGTACGCGGAGGCCGGCGCGCGCAACGTGACGATCCACGCGGAAGCGGTGCACGCCCCGGTCCGGACACTGCGCGCCATCCGCGCCGCGGGCGCCCGCGCCGGACTCGCCGTCAACCCGGGCACGGCAGTTGAGCCGTACGAGGGCCTGCTGCCCGAGATCGACATGCTGCTCTTGATGACGGTCGAGCCCGGGTTCGGCGGCCAGCACTTCCTCGACATCGTGCTGCCGAAGCTGCGCAGGGCTCGCTCCCTGGTGGCCGAGCACGGCGCCGCGATCTGGCTCCAGGTCGACGGCGGCGTGCACGAGGAGACCATCGAGCAGTGCGCCGAGGCCGGGGCCGACGTGTTCGTGGCCGGCTCGGCGGTCTTCGGATCCGACGACCCGGCAGGCGCCGTCCGGGCGCTGCGCGCCCAGGCCGAGCGGGCTACCGCTCATGCCGCCTGGCACCGCTCCGGGCTGCTGTCCTTAGCAGACTTTCATGCCGAACGAACCGGCGCGGGTGTGGTCGGGTCTGGGTGCTCGCCCGCGGGCGGCACCGCCTGCTGGTCGGTCCGCCGGACGAAGTCCTTGCCGCGGATGAGCAGCAGCGCGCACAGCGCCCCGACCAGCGCGAGCCCGGCGGTCACGTAGAGCAGGTCGTTCAGGCCGGCCGCGAACGCGGACCTGATGGCCAGCGCGACCTCACCGCGGCGGGCCGGAGGCAGGCTGCCGATCAGCTGCCCGACCTGGCCCTGCCTGACCATGGTCACGATGCGCGAGGCAGACGAGCCCACCGGCGAGGCGTAGGCGAGGTTGTGCTGGACCGCGGAGGTGAAGATCGAGCCGAGCGCGGCGATGCCCGCCGCGATGCCGATCTGGCGGAACGTCGCGTTGACACCGGAGGCCATCCCGGCCTTGTGCGGCGGTACGACGCCGATCGCCGTCGAGGCCAGCGGCGGGTTGACCATGCCGGCGCCAAGGCCAGCCACGATGAAACCCGGGATCAGGTGGGTCCAGGAACTGTCACCGGACAGCCCGGCCATGACGACCAGGCCGACGCCGACGAGCGCGAGGCCGGGACCGATGAGCCAGCGGGCGGGCACGTGCTCGCTGAACCGCCCGGCGACAGTCGCGGTGACGAACTGGGCGCCGCTGATGATGGCCAGCCGCAGGCCGGCGTCCTGCGCCGAGTAGCCGAGGATGTCCTGCAGGTACAGGACGAGCCACAGCAGGACCGCGTACAGCGAGCCGTTCATCGCGAACGCCGCGATCGAGCCGCCGGAGAAGGTCGGCGTGCGCAGCAGCGACAGGTCGAACATCGGATGCGCGACGCGGCGCTCGGCGGCGATGAACCCGGCGAGGAGCACGCAGCCGACCGCGAGGCAGGCGATGACTCCCGTGTCTGACCAGCTGTTCTCGCCCGCCCGGATCAGTCCGTAGACCAGGGTCACCAGCCCGCTCGTCAGCAGCGCGAACCCGGCCCAGTCCGGCGGCGCGGGGTTCGGCGACTTCGACTCCTCCACCTGCCAGGCGGTCAGCGCGACCGCTATCACGCCGATCGGCACGTTGACGAGAAAGATGCCCCGCCAGCTCCAGTCGGTGACGATCACCCCGCCGAGTACCGGGCCGACGGCCACGGCCACGCCGGTTATCGCGCCCCACACCCCGAACGCCACGCCCCGGTCCTTGCCGCGGAAGCTGTGGCCGAGCAGTGCCAGCGAGGTGGCGAACATGATCGCCCCGCCGATGCCCTGGCCGCTTCGTGACAGGATCAGCATCAGCGGATCCTGGGCCACGCCGCACAGCAGCGAGCCGAGCGTGAAGATGACGAGTCCGATCTGGAACAGCAGCTTCCTGCCGTACCGGTCGGCCAGCACGCCCGAGGTCAGCAGCAGCGAGGCGAGCGTCAGGGCATAGGCGTCCAGCACCCACTGCACGTCGCTGAACCCGGCGTGCAGCCCGCCCTGGATCGCGGGCTGGGCCACGATGACGATCGTGACGTCAAGCAGCAGCATGAACGTCCCCATGCAGACCGCCAGCAGGGTCCACCACTTCTTGTCCATCGGATTCCCTCCGTCGGCGGGCGCCTTCCCCCGGCACCTGCCCGCTCTCAGGTTCACCATGCTGCCGCAAGCCGACCGGAACAGTCCACGATCACGCCACATTGTGCCGGATCTCGACATCATCTAGGCTTGCCGACGTGGAAATCCACATGATGGATGACGTCGATCGGCAGATCGCACATATCCTAACCGTCGAACCGAGGGCGTCATTCCGGACGATTGCCGAGGTAGTGGGCATCTCCGACCAGACGGCCGCCCGGCGCTACCGCAGGCTCGCCGAGTCGGCCGGGCTCCGCGTCCTCGGCATTCCCGACGGCTCCCGGCTTGGCTGGGTTAACTGGTTCGTCCGGCTGCAGGCCACCCCGGGCGGCGCCGACTCGATCGCGGCCGCCCTGGCCCGCCGCCCGGATACCCAGTGGGTTCATCTCGCGTCTGGCGGGACAGAGGTCATCTGCGTGGTCGAGGCCCGCACCCCGGAACAGCGTGACGCCCTGTTCCTGCGCGGGCTGCCCGGCAGCCGCCGGGTCGTGCAGGTCTCCGCGCACTCGATCGTGCACAATTACACGCTCAGGGCGTGGAAGGGCATCCGCACCGCGCTCTCGCCGGCGCAACTGGCTCTGCTGGCCCGGGGCGACCCCACGGAACCTCCCGCTCATGGGGGGGCTCCGCGCCCTCCCATACCCCCCTCGCCCCCCTCGCCAGAGGACGAAGCGCTGCTTGCCGAGCTGGCCAGGGACGGGCGGACGACCAATGCCGCGCTGGCGGCGGCGATCGGCTGGCACGAATCCACCGTGCGGCGCCGGATCGACGAGCTTTGCCAGTCCGGCCTGCTGCACTTCGAGGTCGACCTCGACAGCCGCGCGCTCGGCATGAACGTACACGTCATGCTCTGGCTCTCGGTCGAGCCGGCCCGGCTCGATGAGGCCGGGCATGCCCTTGCCGGGCACCCAGAGGTCGCGTTCGCCGCCGCGACCACCGGGCCGGCCAACCTGATCAGCACGGCCCTGTTTACCGGCACCGACCACCTGTACCAGTACCTCACCGGTGAGCTGGCCCGGCTGCCGGGGGTGCGATCGGTGGAGACCGCCCCGATCATCAGGACGCTCAAGCGCACCGGCTCAGTCCACTAGCCGGCCCTCGTGCTCAGGCGGGAAGCTTCCTGGCGCAGCGCTTGCCGTGGCACCACCACCACCACCACCGTCGCAGCCGTTGCCGTCCCCGCCGCCGCAGCAGCCGCCGCCGCCTCCGTCCGGGTGCCCGGCGGACGACGCCGACTGGCCCGGGCTCGGGCAGCCACTCTGGCTGGGGCTCGGACTCGGGCTGGCCTGGGTGACGAGCGCGATCGTGATCACGTGCGCGCCGGGGTTCACCGTCAGCATGCCGACCACCTGGGCGGCGCCCAGGTTCACGCCGAGCAGGACGGTGACCTGGTGGCCGCCCGGGTTGACGGTGATCTGGCTGTCCAGGGATGCCAGGCCGCTGGCGCTGACCGAGACGCTCGTGCTCTGGCCGGACGCCAGCGTGCCAGAACTCGGCGCGACGGTGAGCTTGCCGACCAGGCTCCCGGACTCCGAGACCGACCAGTTCACCGGCCCGCCCGCGGCGCTGATCGTGACGGAGCCGCCCAGCAGCGGGCTGAGCAGGACCGTCGTGGGCGACACGGTCAGCGTGCCCTGCTTGGGCGGCGGAGTCGGCGTCGGGCTGGCCCCCGAACTGCTTGACGACGGCGCGGGCGAGGTAGGCGACGGGCTCTTGCCGGGTGACGGCGGGCTCGTCGAGGGGGCAGGTGCGGTGGGCGTGGGCGCCGGGCCGGTGGTCGGTGACGGGGAAACACCGGGCGTGGGCCCGCCGCCGGCGGTGGGTGACGGCGACAGGCGCCCGCCGCTGCCAGGCCCCGAGGGTTGCGCCGATTGCCCGGGACCGGTGGGAAGGCCCGCGGCGGCGCTAGACGGCGCCCCGGCAGTCCCGGTCGCGGTGCGGCCGCCGCCGGGCGCGAGCGACGTCTGGCCACCCGCGGCCTGCGGGCCGCCGTGATG
>JASHTQ010000101.1 GCA_030040475.1 Streptosporangiaceae bacterium | reverse complement strand
CGGCGCGTTCGCCGGCGCCAACGGCTGAGCATGGCGGAGGATAAGAGATTCGAACTCTTGAGGGGTTGCCCCCAACACGCTTTCCAAGCGTGCGCCCTAGGCCACTAGGCGAATCCTCCGCCGGAGAGCTTACCTGAACTGCAGACGAACCGGGTTACGGACCATCCAGGTCCGGAGGCTGGCTAGACTGGCCCCTGGCCCCCCGCACGGCGTTTATCCCGCCAACCCCCCCAGGGCCGGAAGGCAGCAAGGGTACGCGGGCTCTGACGGGTGTGCGGGGGGTCCTCATGGTCTTCCGGTCCCCCTTTCACCGGTGAGGATGAGCTGATGGCAGCCGCGGCGGAGCGCGAGGGAACGGCGCCGGCCAGCCTGGCCCTCTATCGCAAGTACCGTCCCGCGACGTTTGCCGAGGTCAAGGGGCAGGATCAGGTCACGGGCCCGCTCACCCAGGCGCTGCGCACCGGGCGGATCAACCACGCGTACCTGTTCAGCGGCCCGCGCGGGTGCGGCAAGACGTCCAGCGCGCGGATCCTCGCCCGCTCGCTGAACTGCGTCGACGGGCCGACGCCCGAGCCGTGCGGGGTCTGCGACTCGTGCGTCGCGCTCGCCCCGTCCGGGCCGGGCAGCATCGACGTGATCGAGATCGACGCCGCCTCGCACGGCGGCGTGGACGACGCCAGGGAACTGCGCGAGCGGGCCTTCTACACCCCGGTGTCAGGGCGCTTCAAGATCTACATCATCGACGAGGCGCACATGGTCACCCAGCAGGGCTTCAACGCGCTGCTGAAGCTGGTGGAGGAACCGCCGCCGCACCTGAAGTTCATCTTCGCCACCACCGAGCCGGAGAAGGTCATCCCGACCATCCGGTCCCGCACCCACCACTACCCGTTCCGCCTGGTGCCGCCGTCCGTGCTGCGCGAACTGATGCAGGACATCCTGCGCAAGGAGGGCGTGGCGGTGCAGGATTCCGTGCTGCCGCTCGTGGTGCGGGCCGGGGCGGGCTCGGTCAGGGACTCGCTGTCGGTGCTCGACCAGCTGCTCGCGGGCAGCGACGAAACCGGGCTCAGCTACGACCGCGCGGTGGCGCTGCTCGGCTTCACCGACGCCAGCCTGCTCGACGAGATCGCGGACGCCTTCGCCGCCGCCGACGGCGCGGCGGTGTTCCACGTGGTGAACCGGGTCATCGAGGGCGGGCACGAGCCGCGCAGGTTCGCCGCCGACATGCTGGACAGGTTCCGCGACCTGATCGTGCTCGCCGCCGTGCCCGACGCGGTGGACAGCGGGCTGCTCGACCTCCCGCCGGACCGGGCCGAGCTGATGGCCGCGCAGGCGGGCAGGTTCGGGCAGGCGGAGCTGGCCAGGGCGGCCGACATCATCAGCCAGGGCCTGGACCAGATGCGCGGCGCCACCTCGCCCCGGCTGCTGCTCGAGCTGATGTGCGCGCAGGTGCTGCTGCCGGCCGCGGACGCCGACGAGAAGTCGCTGCTGGCCCGGATCGAGCGGCTGGAACGGGGGACGCCGTCACCGCTCCCGGCCGCCCCCCCGCGCGCGCCGCACGCCGGTAAAGCCGATTATTCCGAACGATCCGTGGTTACCGCCCCAGCGGAAAGCCCCTCGTCCGGCGTGCCGACCGCGCAGAGACCGGCACCCGCGGCACCGCAGCGGCCAGCGTCGGCCCCGGCCGGAACGCGCGAGCCGGCCCCGGCGGCGCCGGCTCCGGCGGCACAGTCGGCTCCGGCGGTACAGTCGGCTCCGGCGGTACAGTCGGCTCCGGCCGCCGCGGCTCCGGCGGACGGGTCGCCGGCGGACGCGCTGCGGCAGAACTGGGACGCGGTGCTCGACGCGGTCAAGCGGGAGCGCCGGGTGGCGTGGATCCTGCTCAGCAACACGAGCGTGGTCTCCGTCGAGGACGGGATCTTGACCCTGCGGTTCGCCAGGGACGGGGACCTGAAGGGCTTCGCCGCGAGCGGGCACGACGCGGTGCTCAAGCGGGTGCTCGCCGCCGGGTTCGGGCTGAACGTGACGGTCAAGGGAGTGGTCGGCGGCGACGCGGGCGCGCCCCCGGGTGCCGGACACGGACACGGGGCGGCCGGATCCGGATCGGCCGGACCCGGATCGACCGGACCCGGACAGCCCGCCGACCCAGGGCTGGTCGCGGGACCCGGACGTGGGGCCGGACCCGGAACGGCGGCCGGTCCCGGACCTGGGGCGGATCCTGGGCAAGCCGCGGGGGCTGGGCAAGCCGGGGGGCCTGGGCAAGCCGCGGGGGCTGGGCTGGCGGCCGGAACCGGACGAGGCGGGGCTGGATCGGGATCGGCGGAGGGACCCGGGCAAGGGGCGGCCGGATCCGGGCCCGCGGGCGCGCAGTCAGGCAGCGGCGACCGGCCCGCCGCGCCGCAGGCACCGGAGCGGAGGGGCGCCGAACCGGCGGGCCGGCCGCTGTCGGATCTCCCCCCGCCGGACTGGGCGGTGTACGACGACGAGCCGGACGAGGAAGCGCCGGATGCGCCGTCCGCGGGCCGCCCGCCCGCCGGCCCGCCCGAGCTGTCCGGCATGGATCTCATCCAGCGCGAGCTCGGCGGCCAGGTGATCGGCGAGTTCGACCACTGAGCCCAAGTAGGCTCTGGGTAGGGAGGACGATGTGGAACCCCAGATGGACATGCAGCAGCTGTTCGCCGCGGCCCAGCAGATGCAGGAACAGCTGATTAACGCCCAGCAGGCGCTCGCCAACGCCGAGGTGACGGGAACGGCGGGCGGTGGCCTGGTCCAGGCAACGGTTAACGGCCAGGGCGAACTCATAGACCTCAGCATCGAGCCGGGCGCGGTCGAGCCCGGCGACCCGGAGGAGACGGCGCGGACGATCGCGGACCTTGTGCTCGCCGCGATCCGTGACGCCTACCGAGGCGCCGAGGACCTGCAACAGCAGCAGATGGGGCCGTTCGCGGCCGCCATGTCCGGCGGCCTGCCAGGCGGCCTGAACCTGCCAGGCGGCCTGAACCTGCCGGGCGGCCTGGACCTCTCCAGCCTCGGCATCGGCGGCGGTTACGGAGACGACGAGGACGATGACGACGACGAGGACGACACGGAGACCTAGGACCTAGGACAAGCAGTGTACGAAGGGGTCATCCAGAACCTCATCGACGAGCTCGGGCGGCTGCCTGGCATCGGCCCGAAGGGCGCCCAGCGGATCGCCTTCTACCTTCTCGCCACCGACCACGCCGACGTCAGGCGGCTCGCGGACGCGCTTATCGAGGTGACCGAGCGGGTACGGTTCTGCCGGACATGCGGGAACGTGGCGGAAGCCGACGAATGCCGGATCTGCCTGGATGCACGACGCGACCCGGCGGTGATCTGCGTGGTAGAAGAGCCGAAGGACGTCGCGGCGGTGGAGAAGATCAGGGAGTTCCGCGGCCGCTACCATGTGCTCGGCGGAGCGATCAGCCCCATCGACGGGGTCGGCCCGGACGAGTTGCGGATCAAGGAGCTGATCACGCGCCTGGCGGACGGCACGGTGACGGAGCTGATCCTGGCGACCGATCCCAACCTCGAGGGCGAGGCGACGGCCGCCTATATCGCTAGGCTGGTGAAGCCGATGGGCTTGCGGGTAACCAGGCCCGCGAGCGGACTGCCTGTCGGGGGCGACCTGGAGTACGCCGACGAGGTGACGCTGGGCCGCGCCTTCGAAGGACGGAGACTGCTTGATGTCTGAACCGCCAGCTCAGGGGGGCGAATGGCGGCCGATAGCGGATGAGATCGCGGCGCACGTCAAGGACTTCATCGACGGCGTCGACGCGCTGGCGCGGGCCGGCGGCGACGAGACCGTGCCGATGCTGCTGCTCGAGGTGTCGCAGATCCTGCTGGCCGGGGCCCAGCTGGGCGCCAGCCGGGACGTGATCCTGCCGGGTAACTGGGAGCCCGAGGTGGGCGACGACCCGGACCTCGACGCGATGCGCACCGGGCTGGCCCTGCGGCTGGCCGGCTGCGACGAGTACGCCGAGGTGTTCGATCCCTACGCGGACACGTCCTGCCTGCCGTTCCGGATCTCCGATGACATCGCGGCGCTTGTCGCCGATCTCATCCACGGCCTGCGGCACTACCAGGCCGGGCGGTCGCTCGAGGCGCTGTGGTGGTGGCAGTACAGCTACTTCAACCACTGGGGCACCCACGGCGGCGCGGCCCTGCGTGCGCTGCACGCGGTGGTGGCGCATGCCAGCCTGGACGTAGCCGAGGAGAGCACGAGCCAGTGAGCTGGGCGCGCACCACCGTTCGTTCGGAATAATTGGTTCTTGACCTTGGAGGTGCGGCGGGTCCGTGGCGCTCGTGGTGCAGAAGTACGGCGGCTCGTCGGTCGCCGACGCCGACGGCATTAAGCGGGTGGCGCAGCGGATCGTCGCGACCCGCAAGGGCGGCGACCAGGTCGTCGTCGTGGTGTCCGCGATGGGCGACTCGACCGACGAGCTGATGGACCTGGCCCGCCAGGTCAGCCCGCTGCCGCCCGGGCGCGAGCTTGACATGCTGCTGACCGCGGGCGAGCGGATCTCGATGGCGCTGCTCGCGATGGCGATCGCCACCCTCGGCCTGGAGGCGCGGTCGTTCACCGGGTCGCAGGCGGGCGTGATCACCGACGCGGCGCACGGCCGGGCGCGGATCATCGACATCAGGCCGAGCCGGATCGCCGAGGCGCTCGCCGAGGGCGCGATTCCCATCGTGGCGGGCTTCCAGGGGGTCTCGCAGACCACCAAGGACGTCACCACGATGGGGCGCGGCGCGTCGGACACCACCGCGGTCGCGCTGGCCGCGGCGCTCGGCGCCGACGCGTGCGAGATCTACACCGACGTGGACGGCATCTTCACCGCGGACCCGCGGATCGTTCGGTCCGCGCGGCGGATCCCGCGGATCAGCTACGAGGAAATGCTGGAGATGGCCGCGTGCGGCGCGAAGGTGCTGATGCTGCGGTGCGTGGAATACGCGCGGCGCTACGGGGTGCCCATCCACGTGCGGTCCTCGTTCACCAACCGCAGCGGGACCTGGGTCACCGGGCACGCAGGAGGATCGGAGGCAGCCGGGATGGAGCAGGCCATCATCTCCGGGGTCGCGCATGACCGGGGCGAGGCGAAGATCACCGTGGTCGGCGTGCCGGACCGGGTCGGCGAGGCGGCCAGGATCTTCAGCGCCATCGCCGAGGCCGGCATCAACATCGACATGATCGTGCAGAACGTCTCGGCCGTGGCGACCGGGCGGACCGACATCTCCTTCACGCTGCCGCGCGACGACGGCCAGCGCGGGATGGAGACGCTGGTGCGGCTGCAGGAGCCGGTCGGCTTCGAGTCGCTGCTGTACGACGACAGGATCGGGAAGGTGTCGCTGATCGGGGCTGGCATGCG
>JASHTQ010000100.1 GCA_030040475.1 Streptosporangiaceae bacterium | reverse complement strand
CGCGGCCGCTCGCCCCGGCGTCGCCGATCGCCTCGTCGACCCGCGCCGCGCGCGTGGGCACGGCGGCTCTCTTCGGCCCGGCCGTCCTCCGCCAGCAGGGCGGCCAGCGTCGCCAGGGCCTCGGCCTGCCGGGAGTCCGGCCGGAGCGTCTGCATCAGCCCGACTGCCGCGGTGAGCGCGGAGATCGCTTCGCCCCGGCGGCCGAGGGCTGCCAGGCACCCCGCGATGCCGAAATGCGCATCGGGCCGGCTCTGCGCCGCGACCGTCGGCGTCATCCCCGACCCAGGGTCGTCGACCAGGGCGAGCACGGCGCGGAACTGCTCAACCGCCTCGGCGCAGCGTCCCTCGTCGCGAAGGCAGAGCCCGATCAGAGTCAGGCACTGGACGTAGGCGTCGATGTCGCCGACGACGTCGAATGTCTTCGCCGCCGAGAGCGCCGCCGCGGCGGCCTCGGCGGGCCGTCGCAGCAGAAGCCGCGCTCGCGCGGTGTGCTGGTAAGACCAGGCGATCTGCGCTTGGGCACCGCTCTTGGCCGCCAGGTCCAGCGCCTCGGCCGCGTACCTCAGCGTGGCCTGCGGGTCGCCCGGCCGGATCGAGTGAACCCAGGCCAGGTAGGTGAGCTGGGGCCGCCTGCCGCGGCAGGTCATCGAGGGCGGCGGCGGCCGCCGCGCCGAGCGTGAAGACCAAAGGCCAGTGCGCGGCGTGCGCCCACCGGTCGCAGCACCAGCGCATCGACTCCGCGCACTCCGCGACGGCGGCGTGCTCGCCCCGATCCGCCGCGGACTGCAGCGCACCCAGCCAGTTGTCCGCGTTCACCCGCAGCCAGGCCTCGGCCTCTTGCGCACCGGACACGGCGACGAGGTCCGGGTCGGGCCGGACGGGACGGCCATAGCCGGGTTCGAACCACCGCCCGGCCATCGCGGCCATCCGCAGCAGCCATGACGTCACCCGCGCCGTCAGCGCCGCACGCTCGGCCGGGGACTCCTGTTCCTCGAGCCGGGTGCGAGCGAACAGGCGGACCAGGTCGTGGAACCGGTACCGTCCCGCGCCGCTGTCCAGCAGCAGGCCGAGGTCGACGAGCTCGTCCAGGGCATCCCAGGCGACCTCGGCCGGCACCTCCCCGGCGACCGCGGCGAGGGCCGCATCGTAGTCGCGGCCCGGTACCACGGCCAGCCGCCGGAATACCCGCCTGGCGGGCTCCGCGAGCTGCTCGTACGACATCCAGAACGCGGTTGCGATCTTCAGGTCACCGGCCTTGAACTGATCCAGGCGGTGCTCCTCGTCCGCCAGCCGGGCCGCGAGTTCGGCGGCGGCCCAGCCGGGCCGGCTGACCAGCCGGTTCCCGATGATCCGCAGCGCCAGCGGCATGCCCTCGCACAACTCGGCAAGCCGGCTGAGCGCCGGGTCGCCGACGGCACGCCGGCCCAGGATCCCGGTCAGCAGCTCCGCCGCCTCAGGCGACGACAGGGGTCCGAGGCCGAGCCGGCGCACGCCCTCCAGGCCAGCCAGCGCCCGCTTGGCCGTGATCAGCACCCGGCTCGCGCCGTCCCCCGGCAGCAGCGGGCGCACCTGCTCCTCCGACCCGGCATTGTCCAGGACGACAAGCGCCTGCCTGTCCCGCAGCAGCGACCGGTACACCGAAGCGCGCCCGGGGACATCCTCCGGGACCTGCTCATCCGCGACACCGAGCGCGCGAAGCAGCACCCGCAGCGCGTCGGCGGCGGTCGCGGGCTGCGGGGACATGCCGAACAGGTCGAGGAAGAACACGCCGCCGGGGAAGTCCGGCCGCAGGAGGTGGGCCGCGCGGACGGC
The DNA here is from genome assembly GCA_030040475.1 of Streptosporangiaceae bacterium. The sequence goes on along the minus strand of JASHTQ010000100.1, from coordinate 2,699 downwards.
AAGCGTGGTCTTCCCCATGCCCCCGGAGCCGGTGATGAGGCCTACCAGGCCGGCACCGGGTGCGCTCACCAGCTCGCTGATCCAGGCCAGTTCCGCGGTACGGCCGGTGAAGTCCTCGACCAGCCGGGGCAGTTCACACAGGCCGGCCGGGCGCGTCCAGTGATCCCGCAGCCTGCCGTCACGCGCCAGCTCGACGAGCTGCTCGCGGGCATCCCCGTCCAGGGCGAGCGCGTCCGCCAGGGCGGTGACGGTCCGGTGCTGAGGCCCCTTGCTCCGGCCGCGCTCCATGTCCGACAGCGTCCTCGCGCTGACCCCCGATACCTCGGCCAGCTGCTCCAGCGTCAGCCGCGCGGCGCGGCGGTGGCCGCGCAGCACTTCCCCGAAACCCGGATGTCCAGCGATGGGGAAACTATACAAAACGAGCTGCGCAGGGAACGGCTCGGCGGATCGCTGGAAAAGGCTTTGGGCTGGGAACGCGAAAGCTCAAAATCGACCGGGAAATATCGCTTGCCGAAGGTATGCCGGCCTGTCAGCCAAGCCATTCGGGAGGTATGGCTCCTGGTCCGAGATCTGCCGTGAGCCATCGCTCCGGACGCAGGTAGATCGCGACCTGCGCGCCCAGTTCGGCTTCGGCGAAGTCGACGTAGGCCCTGGCCTCGTCGGGCGGCAGGTATCGTGCGGCGATCTCCCGTAGCAGCTCATCGGTCCCCGGAACGGTGCGAGTGACCGGCCCCTCCACCGATACGTACCGGACGGTCGGCATGACCCGTTCGACCATCAGGGTGAAGCGTCCGGCGGCCTCGATGAGGCGAGCCTTCCGGGATCTGGCCTCCGTCAGTATCCAGGGCTCCCCGCCCGGTGCGTACTGATACCAGATCGGCACGGTGAACGGGCCACGGTCGTGGCCCGCCGACACCGAGATGGCCGCGACGTGCGGCTCGGCCAAGAACAATTCGCGGTCGCGCACAGACAAGCTAGGATCCGTCATAAGCCCGAGCCTAGGCAGGGACACCGACAATCTGCCCTGAGCATCGGGTGGAAGGGCGGAGCTCAGCGGTGGGCGTCGCCGGCGGCCGGGCGGGGGGCGGGCGGGGCAGGCGCGGCAGGCGGGTTCGGCAGGGACGGCCGTCCGCCGATGAAGTTTTCCCAGTCGGACTGCAGCGGAGTCCAGCGCCGGTCGAAGTCGGCGGCGCGCCGGGTCGCGCGCTCCAGCCGCTCGCCCCGGTAGCGATGCCGCGCCCAGATCGACGACGGGCGGGCGAGGCGCACCGCGCCGACCATCCCGACGAGCGGCAGGAACAGGCCGAACAGCGCCGTCCGGTACTTGCCCTTCAGGACGCAGACGAACGAGAGCACGCCGTCGATGACGAGGATCCCGCTCGCGGTCAGCCGCAGGGTCAGCTCGATATTGCCGACGTCCCGTATCCCGAACGGGCTGAACCCGGCAAGGGCCAGCCCGAGGCAGGCCGCCGTCAGGCTCACCGCCTCGACCGACAGCTGTCCCTCGCCGCTCCAGTAGACGTCCTGCAGGTGCAGGATCAGCGCGAACTCGTCGAGGACGAGCGACGTGCCGATGCCGACAGCGACCGCGGCGAAGCAGCGCCAGCCGAGTGCGTCAGGGCCGCCGACCGCGGTGAAGGCCCCGATGATCAGCAGGATGATGCCGGGGACGGAGTGATGAATGTGAGTCCCGCTGGCCGTGACCTGGTTCCGGAACGGGCCGCGGCCATCGCGGATCAGCCGGGTGATCGTCCGGGTCACCATGAACGTGACGACGAAGGCCAGGAAGCACAGCATCAGCGGCAGCTTGCCCGGCGCGACCACGTCGCGCTGCCACCACGATGCCATGCCGCCACCATAGAGGCCGGCCCCCACCCGGTGGCTACCCGGCGGCCCCATCGCCGCAGGCGCGTCTGGCGTCAACCGCGCCGCCGGCGCCGGCGGTTGACGCTTGATGGCGATCGCACCACGATTATGACGACCAGCACCGTACCGGAGAGGGACTCATGATCCTGATCAACATCAAGATGCAGATCCGGCCCGAGAAGATCGACGGCTGGCTGGCGGTGGCCGACGCCTACGCCAAGGACGTCAACTCCGAGGACGGCTGCCTGTTCTTCCAGTGGTCCCGGAGCCTCGCCGACGACAGCGAGTTCATCTGCATCGAGGGCTTCACCGACGCCGAGGCGGGCGCCACGCACGTCAAGCAGCCCTACGTGAAGAAGTTCTTCGAGACCGCACCCGACTTCGTGGCCACGCAGCCGCAGATCATCTACATCGACACCCCGCACGACGGCTTCGGCCCGATGGGCGAGATCAAGCCCCGCTGACTGCGAAGAACGTCAGAACCCGATCGCCTCGCGCAGCAGCAGGACGGTGCCGCGCCCTGGGTGGTGCTCCGCGTTGAGGATGAGCAGCCGGTTGACGGCGCTCGGCCACCCGTAGGCCGCCTGGGTGCGGGCGCTTTCCAGCGGCAGCGAGTGCTCGCTGCCCACGATGACGTCGGGGCTGGCGAGCAGCCGCCGGAAGTCGTCGGCGCCGGTCACCCGGTCGATGGCCATGGCGAGCGGCTTGACGGCCCGGCACCGCTATCCCTTCGCCGAGGTGGCCGGGATCGTCGGCCGTACCCCCGGTGCGTGCGCAACCCGGAGAAGCTCCGGTGCTGGAAGACCGGGTGACGTGCGGCTCAGCCGGCCGCG
>JASHTQ010000099.1 GCA_030040475.1 Streptosporangiaceae bacterium | reverse complement strand
TCGGGTCGAATACCGACCGTTTCTGCCCGCGATCATGAAACAGGAGGGCCGGCCGGAATCGGGAACTAGGTGGCGGAGCGGCGTGGGCAGGGCTGAACGGGACGGGACGGGCATAGGGTTTGAGGGTGGAGCGGGACAGCGCTCACGGGACCAGCGGAGCCGCGGCGCGCGGATGCCCGGAGCGGCGGGGCGAGCGGGGCTGCTCGTGTGCGTGGCGGGGCTGCTGGCGGGCGGGGCAGGGTGCTCGTCGGGCGCCCAGTCCGGCGGCGCGGCGGCGGGGGCCACCTGCGGCAGCACCCGGACCGCGGTCGACGTGCCGGTCCTGATCAAGGTCTCCAAGGGCACCGTGAACTGCGGCGTGGCCATGCGGGTCGAGAACGAGTACGCGGCCAAGGTGAGGGACGGGCAGGTGCCGGGGAACGGCGGCGGCGCGCCGGTCAACGTGAGCGGCTGGACCTGCCAGGGGTACTCCACGCCCCAGCTGCTCAGCACCGGGATCGCGTCGCAGTGCCACGAGGGCGGCGCCGCCATCATCGCGGTGCTGCCGCCGGTGCCCACTCCGACGGCGACGGGCACGTCCGGCTGATCAGGACGTCAGCACGCGGCGGAGGTCACCGGGCGCTTCGGTGAGCTCGTCGGTTACCGGGGCCGCAGCCGGGCGGGAGGCGCCGCTTGCCGCGCTCAGGCCCCTGGTCGTGCTGATCATCTGCACCTGGTCCCGGCCGCAGTCCTTGGCGCGGTACAGGGCCGCGTCGGCGGCGGCCATCAGGTCGGTGAACTCGCGCTGGCTGCCGCTGTCGAGCGCGGCCACGCCGATCGACACGGTGACGTGCACCCGCTCGCCGCCGTTCGTGCCCGCGGCGATGATGCTCAGGCCCGCGATGACCGAGCGCACCCGCTCGGCGATGCGGAACGCGTCCACCGCCCTGGTCTGCGGCAGCAGCAGCGCGAACTCCTCGCCGCCGAACCGGCCCGCCACGTCGTAGTCGCGCAGCATGGTGCTGAGCGTGTGCGCGATCTCCTTCAGCACCTGGTCGCCGACCAGGTGACCGTAGGTGTCGTTGATCACCTTGAACTTGTCGATGTCGAGCAGGCCGATGGCGAGCGGCGATCTGGTCCGCACCGCCCTGGCAACCTCGGCGGTCGCCTCGTACTCCCAGGTCGCCGCGTTCAGCAGGCCGGTCTTCGAGTCGGCCCGCGCGTCCTTGAGCAGCTGGGTGTGGCGCAGGGAACGCTGCAGCAAGGTGACGAACGGGAACGCGAAGGCCACCGCGATCACGCTGCTCGCCACGCAGAACGTGACGAGGACCGCGACGCAGAGCTCGCTCACGTCGTTGTACATCGGCTCCCTGGCGAACTGCACCGCGCGCAGGCTCACGCTCGGATCGGAGCCCTTGATCGCGGTCAGCACCAGGGACTGGTTGACGACCCACTGCACGGCCGCGCTGAGCGCCACCAACGCCATCCAGACCAGCGCGTGGCGCCCCGGGGACCCGGCGGACCCGTGCGTCAGCCGGAGCAGGCCGTGGAAGACGAGGCCGGCGGCGACGTAGCTCAGCCCGATGGCGGCGGCGCTGAACGCGCGCCGGTACGCCGGCACCCGCTTGACCCGCCACTGGGTCAGGGCGAAGCGGACGACCGGCACCACCGGCGCGTACGCCAGCGGCAGCAGCAAGGCGACCGGCAGTTCCCAGATCGCGTGCACGTCCTTGACGAAGCCGAGGTTCTCCCCCGCGCGCCTGGTCAGCTCCACCGTGGCCACGCCGCAGGCCAGCAGCGCGGCGAACAGCTCGAGGTCGTGTGCGCGTATGGTTAGGTGACTCGCCGCGGCCGCGAACACGACGGCGTCGGCGAGCACCACGACGAGCACGAAGACGGCAAGCCGGCGCGGGAGCTGCCAGATCTGCCAGGAGCCCACGGTTCGCCCCGACATCCGGCGAATGGCGTCCACGGCATCTCCTTGGCGACGGCACCCTGAACCTCGATGGGCGCGAGCACGTATCCCCTAGTGTCCCGGATTGCGGCGAATGAGACTGCCGAACGTCAAAATTCTGCTACTCCCCGAGGTTGATTTGTCAGCCTGTGTTACTCTATGCTTACGTATGATTACCTTCCGTGCCGGTTGGGCTACAGACTAGTCCCAAATACCGGACCTACCGGAGCTACCGCCTCCGGGTTTCCTATCATCATCTCTTTGGTGCGGCTCGACTCTCACCGCACGACGACAGGGAGGAGCGCCACCGTGCGTACCGGCAGCTGGTCCTAAGCGATCACCATGCGAGTCAGGCAGCGAGAGCATCCAGACAGGAAGGAACGCGCCATGCGTACCGGTAGCTGGTCCTAGAGCGATTCCCAGCCAGGGGTCCTCGATCGATCCGGTCAGGAGCTGTGTGCCCGGCGGAAGGCACTCGGCACGTCGGTGCCGCCGCCGTTGGCGCCGCGCGCCGCGCCCCCCGCACCGGGGCCGCTGACCGCGCTCAGGCCCCTTGTCGTGCTGATCATCTGCACCTGGTCACGGCCGCTGGCCTTGGCCCGGTACAGCGCCGCGTCGGCCGCCGCCATCAGCTGAGTCAGCTCGCGCTGGCTGCCGCTGTCGAGCGCGGCCACCCCGATCGACACCGTGACCTGAACCCGCTCCCCGCCGGTCTCGCCGGGAGCGATGACGCTCAGGGCCGCGATGTTAGCGCGCACACGCTCGGCGATGCGGAACGCGTCGACCGCCCTTGTCTGCGGCAGCAGCAGCGAGAACTCCTCGCCGCCGAACCTCCCGGCGACGTCGTAGTCCCGCAGCATGCCGTTCAGCGTGCGGGCGATCTCCTTGAGCACCTGGTCGCCGACGAGGTGACCGTAGGTGTCGTTGATCACCTTGAACTTGTCGATGTCGAGCAGCGCGATCGCGAGCGGCGACCTGGTCCTGACCGCCCGGGCCACTTCCGCGGTCGCCTCGCGCTCCCACGTCGCCGCGTTCAGCAGGCCGGTCTTGGAGTCCGCCCGCGAGTCGGTGACGAGCTGAGCGTGCCGCAGCGACCGCTGCAGCAGCGTGACGACCGGCAGCGCGGCGAGGACGAGCAGCGGGTTCCCGGCGACGCCGTAGGTGACCAGCACGCCGATGCACAGCTCGGCCATGTCGTTGTAGATCGACTCCCTGGTCAGCTGCGTCTGGCGGAGGCTCGCCGACGGGCTGGTGCCCTTGATCGCCGTCATGATCATGGCCTTGTTCAGCACCAGCTTGATCAGGGCGCTCAGCACCACGAGCAGGGTCCACACGGTGTCGTGGCCGAGGGTGCCAGGAACAGCCGCCGCCTTCACGCCGACGGCGCCTGCCAGGCCGTGGAAGGTCAGCGACGCGGCGCCGTAGGACAGGCCGACGGCGGCGGCGGTGAAGACCCTGCGGTGCGGCGGCGCATGGCGCACCCGCAGCTGGGTAAGCGCAACCCTGGCGATCGGAACGATCAGCGCGTACAGCGGAGGCAGCAGGATGGCGACGGGCAGCTCCCAGACGCCATGGACGTCCTTCATCATGCCGCCTTGCTCACCGGTCTTCCTGCTCAGCTCGACGGCTACCGCCGTGCAGCCGAGCAGGAGGCCGAACAAGGCCAGGTTGCCCGGGGTGATCGTGGTGACAGCCGCCGCGACCGCGATGGCGGCCAGGTCGGCGACGACGACGGCAAGCAGGAAGGCAATGAGCCAACGGGGCAGCCGCCAAATCGCCCAGTCACTGACGGCTGCCGACCGCCGCAACAGGCGACGGCTAAGGCGCATCAGTGCCTCCTCCACCATCCACCGCCCCGCCAGACACATGGCAAGGGCGCGCCATCATTGTCTCGCATCCCCAGCCTTTGCGGGTGCAAAACGTGAGAACCCGGCTACTCAACGATAGAAGCATACCTTCTCTGCTGGCTCAGGTCACCCATCAGCCCCAGAGCTGGACAGAGACGACACCGGGTCACAGCAGAACAGAATTATTCCCGACATTAGGTACAAAGTACTCCTCCAACGCAATTGCGGGCCACAATTGGTAGCCGCAACGCCTGACCGAAGACGCGATTCCGACCTCGAGCGCGGCGCGGCAGGAAGGGAGCACGGCATGCGCGGCGGTAGCTCCGGCTGAACCTCTGCGCTTAGTCTGGCGTTAGGTTAGTTACTAAGGGAATTCGATCGAATACACAGAGAGAGGAAGGGAGGATCAGCCGGTGCGCGACGACAACTGGACCTGACGGCCCCGCCATCCCCGCCGTTCCCGACCTTCGGAAGGAGCCACGCAGATGCTGCGCGACGACAACTGGACCTGACGGCCCGCCATCCCCCGCCTCAAACCCGACCCGGCAACCAGGAGAGGAGCCACGCAGATGCGGCGCGACGACAACTGGACCTGAGACCCGCTACCCCGCCAGCCGACCCCGAGTAAGGAGCCACGCCCATGCAGCGCGACGACAACTGGACCTGATCGTGGAGGACGCCCTGGTCAGCGCACGTCTGCCTGGCGACCCAGATCCCCATCGCGATCGTGACCCGGGCGCGGTACCTGATCCGCACCGTGGTCTTGATCGGAATTGCCGTCTTGATCCGCGCGGGTGCCTGGATCCGCGCTGGTACCTTGATCCGCGCGGGTGCCTGGATCCGCGCGGCGGCCCTGGCCTGCGTGGCGGCCCCCGCTCGCCTGGCCGTTGCGGTAGCGGGCCCAGGCGATAGCGATCGCGAGCGCCATGACGGTGCCGACGGCGCCGCACACGGTGATGACCCGCGCCGGGGCCACGTGCTGTGCCGCGGCTCCCGCGGCGATCATGACCGCTCCCTGACCCAGGCTCATCCCGCCCTGCGCCAGCCCGAAGGCCTGGCTGCGCTGTTCCTGCGGCGCCGCGGTCACGAAGGCGGCGTTGGCGACCAGTTGGAAGCAGGCGAACAGGCCGGCCGCGGCCAGGATCGCCAGCGAGGCGAAAAGGCCGGGCCGCAAGGCGAACAGCAGCAGCACGGCACAGCTGCCGACGGCCAGCGGGCCCATGAACCGCAGCCTGGTCGAGGCGGCCACGAACCGGCTGAAGACGATCGCGCCCACGGTCTCGCCGAGCGCGTTGGCGGCCAGGATCACGCCGACGGCGGCCGCGCCGCCGCCGAGATCGGCGGCCAGCGGGGTCACCACGCCCTCGGGGGCGTTGTAGAACGCGGCGAGCCAGCCGAACAGCATCGGCAGGCACAGCGCCGGGCGGGCGAAGACGAGCCGGGCCCCGCTGGCGATGCCGGCCAGCCGGGAGGCCGGGCCGGTACCGCCGCCCGCGGCAGATCCCGGCGCGGGCCGCGGCCGCACCCAGGCGCGCAGGATGAGCGCCGAGCCCGCGAACGTCACGGCGTCGGCGAGAAGGGACGTCCGGACGCCGAAGAAGCCGACCACGGTGCCGCCGATCCCGAACCCGAGGACCTGCGCGAACTGATAGGTGGTCAGCGCCACCGCGGTGCCCATCACGTACTTGTCGCCGGACAGCACGTCGGGGAAGACCGCGGCACGGGCGGAGGTGAACGGCGCCCCGGCCAGCGTCACCACGAACAGCAGCGCCACCAGGGCGGCGAGCGGCACCCTGGGCAGGGCCATGATCAGCACGAGCCCGCAGCGCAGGACGTCGCAGACGATCATCACCTGGCGGCGCGGGTACCTGTCGGCGAGCCAGGCAAGCGTCACCCCGCCGACGAACGTCGGCACGATGCTGACCACGAACGTGATCGCGGCGAGCAGCGCCGACCTGGTCTTGTCGTAGACGAGGATGGTCAGCGCGACCCTGGCCA
>JASHTQ010000751.1 GCA_030040475.1 Streptosporangiaceae bacterium | reverse complement strand
AGGCGAAGGAACTCTTCGGCGTCAAACCTCGGCATGATCACCATGTTGAGGCCCATGGCGGCGGCGAACGTGGCCGCCACGTTCGGCGCCGTGTGGTACAGCGGGGCCGGGAAGAGCGTCGTGCCGCCCGGCTCGAACTGCATCAGGAACCGCATGAACGTGGCGAGCTCGGCGGCCTTTTCCGGTGCGACCGGATCGCGCAGAATGCCCTTCGCGAGGCCGGTCGTGCCCGAGGTGTAGATGATCGCCATCGGTGGTGCGGCATCGGACGCGGACGCGGGCGCACTGCGCCCGATCAGCTCCGCCGCGCTCGGGTGGCGGCCACTCGGCGTAACGGCCCCTAGGTGATAGGCCTGAGATACCTCGGGCGGAACTTCCGCCTCGATGATCGCTGCGTGCGCCGGCCTGTGCGCTTCCACCGCGGGCAACAGGTCCGTGTGAGCGATGACGACCTTGGCTCCGCAGTCGCTGAGCAGGTGCCTGAGGTCGGTGCCCGTCCAGTGCCAGTTCACCGGGACCGGCACGGCGCCGATCACCGCTGCGGCGAGGTTAGCCTCGAGGAAGCCCGTCTCGTTGCGCATCACGATCGCGTACCGGTCACCGGGCTGGACGCCCATCTGCCGCAGGCCGGACGCCAGGCGCGCCGCGCGTGCCTTCACCTCCGGCAGCGGCGTGCGGCGCCGACCGGATACGACGACAGGTTCGCTCATGTCAATGTGGCCTTTCACTGCGTATACATACTTCGCGCCTGACCAGAGATCGGCCGCTGATTGCACCGCCACTATCAACGGATGAAGGATTACTCTAGATTTACTTAGTGTCAATACCCCGCTCCGGGGCTGACCTGGCCCATCTCGTACGGGAGGCAGTCATGACCGTCGGCGCGACCGCGGTGCGTCGCCGGCCGAAGGACCGCAAGCAGCAGATCATGGTGCATGCCCGCGATCTGTTCGTGGAGCTCGGGTACCCGAACGTCTCCATGGCCATGATCGCCGGGCGGGTCGGCATCACCGCTGGCGCACTCTACCGCCACTACGCCACCAAGGCCGAGCTGCTCGAGGCGGTGGTGCGCGACGCCTTCCGCGATGTCGCGCCGCCGCCAGCGGGCATGCTGCTCGAGGAGGTCATCGACCGCAGCATCGCGGCGGGGCTCGGCCATCCGCATCTGGCCGACCTGTGGTCGCGTGAGGTGCGCTACCTGCCGGAGGAGGTGCAGCGCGAGATCCGCGCCGTGATGCGCCGGGCGGCCCAGGGCTACGTGCCGCCACTGCGGGCGCGCAGGCCCACGCTGTCCTCGGAGCAGGCGGAGCTGATCGCGTGGTCGATTCAGTCGGTGCTGAGCTGCCTCGCCCGCGACTCCGTGCGGCTACCGTCCAGCGGCGGCCAGGCCCTGGTACGCGGCGCCGCACGGGAACTGCTGGACGTGCGCCTGGACCTGGGCGCGGTCCGGCCCGGGTCCCGGCAGCCGGCCAGGCTGGCGCCGGTGTCCACGCGCGAGCGGGTGCTGATCGCCGCGACCCGCCAGTTCGCCGCGCATGGCTACCAGGAGGCCTCGATGGCGAGCATCGGCGCCGAGGCCGACGTCACCGGGCAGAACCTCTACGGCTACTTCGGCAGCAAGGCCGACCTGCTGCGGGCGGTGATCGTGCGCGGCACGCACGCGCTCTGGCTCGAGCTCGACGCCGCGCTCGCGACGGCGGACGGCCCGGCCGCCGCGCTGGCTGCGGTGGTGGCCGGGTACGTGCGCATCGCCCGGCACTGGGCAGGGCTGCGCCTGGACCTGGTCGGCGAGCCGGAACTCGCCGAGGAGTCGAGGCCCGCGCAGCGCGAGTACGTCGCCGAGTGGGTTGCGCTGGTGCGCGAGGTCAGGCCCGAGCTTCCGCAGCCGGAGGCCCGCGCCCTCGTGCAGATTGCGCTGACCGCCATCAGCGATCTTGGGCGCACGCCGCGCCTGGCGCAGCTGCCCGGCTTCGGCGCCAGCGTCACCGCGATCGCTGAGGCGATCCTGTCCAGCGCGCCGCTGCGCACACCCGTGCCCGCGCCGTCGGCCTCCGCCCCCCTCCGCGCCGCTCGGCCTCCCTCCACCCCGCTCGGCCTCCCTACGCCTCCCTCGGTCCCGTGACGCCTCTCTCGGTCCCGTGACGCCTCCCTCGGTCCCGTGACGCCTCCCTCCCCCCTTGACATTAAGTGAATCGTGAGTAAGTCTCTTAAGCGTCATGGTCGACCGTATGCGCAGAGGGATCTCGATGAGTCAGGTTGTCGTAGCAGGCGTGGGCATGGTGCCGTTCGCCAAGCCGGGGAAGAGCGAAGCGTATTACCAGATGGGCGAGAGGGCGGCCCGCGCCGCGCTGGACGACGCCGGCGTCGCCTACTCGGCCGTCCAGCAGGCCTACGTCGGATATGTATATGGAGATTCAACGTGCGGGCAGGCGGCCCTGTACGGCATCGGCCTGACCGGCGTCCCGATCATCAACGTCAACAACAACTGCTCGACCGGCTCGTCCGCGCTGTTCCTCGCGCGTCAAGCGGTGGCCAGCGGCATGGTGGACTGCGTGCTCGCCCTCGGCTTCGAGCAGATGGTGCCCGGGGCGCTCGGCTCGTCCTTCCCCGAGAGGGTCAGCCCGCTGTTCCGGCACGAGGCCGTGGAGCGTGAGGTCCAGGGGATCGACCCGGCCGCGCCGCACGCGGCCCAGCTGTTCGGCGGCGCCGGCCAGGCCTACGCGGACGAGTACGGCATGGACC
>JASHTQ010000750.1 GCA_030040475.1 Streptosporangiaceae bacterium | reverse complement strand
AGGAGGAGGGAGGTGCCTCATGCCGCGGATCGCCATGGTGACGTCGACGATCGAGCGCGTTCGACCTGTCGCCGATTCGGATGACGAGGCGAGTACGACCCGTGTGGACGACCTGATCCAGCGCGGGCGGAGCCAGGGTCACCTGTCTCTTGCGGAGCTGAGGAACGCTTTTGACGAGGCCGGCCTGACGCCTGCCGAGGGACGGTCGATCCTGCGCGAGCTGAGCGAGTCTGGGGTACGGCTGGCCAACGAGCTGGCCGACGACACCAGGGTTGCCAAGAGCCGTCCGTCGCGCACGGCGCCGACAGCGGCGCGCGGGGTGAAGGACGCCGACGACGTTGACAGCGACGACGAAACCGACCTTGACCTGGCGGACGCCGACGTCGTGAGCCTCGAGGCCGAGGCAGCGGCGCTGGCCGAAGTCGACAAGCTCGCAGAGGCTGACCTCGACGACCAGACGCCCGCGATGGGCGACTCGGTGCACACCTACCTCAAGTCCATCGGGCGTACCAGCCTGCTCACGGCCGAGCAGGAGGTGGACCTGGCCAAGCGGATCGAGGCCGGCCTGTTCGCCGAGCACAAGCTCGAGACCGCGACCGGCCTGGACGACGATCTCCGGCGTGACCTGGAGCTGGTTGCGGAGGACGGCCGTCGCGCCAAGGCGCACATGCTCGAGGCCAACCTGCGCCTGGTCGTGTCGGTGGCCAAGAAGTACAGCGATCGCGGGCTGTCCCTGCTCGACGTGGTGCAGGAGGGCAACCTCGGCCTGATCAGGGCGGTCGAGAAGTTCGACTACACCAAGGGCTACAAGTTCTCCACCTACGCCATGTGGTGGATCCGGCAGGCCATCCAGCGCGGCTTCGCGGACTCGGCCCGGACCATCCGGCTGCCGGTGCACGTGCTCGAGATGCTCAGCAAGCTGAGCCGGGTCGAGCGCGACATGCACCAGCGGCTGGGCCGGGAGCCGACCCCCGAGGAGCTCGCCGTCGAGCTTGACCGGACGCCGGACCAGATCGAGGAGCTGCTGCGCACCAGCCAGCAGCCGATCAGCCTGGACTCCACCATCGGCGAGGACGGCGAGACGTCGATCGGCGACCTCATCGAGGACGTCGACGCGCCCGAGGCTTCCGAGCTGGTTGACCGGCAGCTGATGGCGGAGCAGTTGCGTTCGGCGCTCGACGCGCTGACGCCGCGCGAGGCGACGATCATGGCGATGCGGTTCGGTCTGTACGACGGCAACCCGCATACGCTGGACGAGATCGGCCGCGCGCTCGGCCTGACCCGCGAGCGGATCAGGCAGCTGGAGAAGCAGTCGCTGTCCAAGCTGCGTCACCCGAGCCGCGCCCAGCCGCTGCTGGACTTCGCCAGCTAAGCGCGCGCCCCCCGGTTCCGAAGGGCACCGGTTTCGGAGGGCACCGGTTTCGAAGGGCTGGGCCTGACCTCCCGCCAGGCCCGGCCCTTCGGCTTGTCAGCTGATCTCCAGCGGGGTCATCTGGTAGATGTCGGCGCCCTCGGCGGAAACCTCGTGGGTCAGCTGGCCGCGTACGGCGAGGACCTCCAGGTGCGCGGCAGTCTCGTTGACCGCCTGCACCCGGGCGAACAGGTCCAGGTCGCCGAAGGCCCGGTGCCTCCTGGTCCACTTGATCGCCCTGGCCACCTCGTACGGGGTAGCGTGGCCGGCCTGCACCGCCTGCAGGGTCTCGGCAAGCCGCTGGTCGTGATGAGCGAGCAGCTCGTTCACCCGTTCGTGGGTGCTGGCGGTGACGGGCCCGTGGGCCGGCAGCAGCCGGGCATCGGGCAACGCCAGCGTCCTGGCCAGCGAGCCGAGGTAGTCGAGCAGGGCCATCCGGTTGCCCGTCGGCTCGAACCCGATCGACGGGGTGATGTGCGGGAGCACGTGATCGCCGGCGAACATGATCTGCGCCGCGGCGTCGTGGAAGACGATGTGGCCGCGGGTGTGACCCGGGGTGTGCACCGCGCGGAGCGTCCGGGTGCGCAGGTCCAGGTCGGCCCCGTCGGTCAGCCAGCGATCGGGGTCCTGCCAGTCGACGATGGCCGGGACCCGCCTTTGCTCCCGGCCGAGCTCGTTGACCAGCTCCAATGCACCTAGCCTGCGCAGGCTGTCGGTGCCGAAGAACCGGTCGCGGCGGCTGTGGATCATCTCCCTGATCGCGATCAGGTTCGCTCGCTCTTCCTCGCCGAGGAACACCACGCTGCGGAACGTCTCGCGCAGCTCGACGGCGAGGGAATAGTGGTCGATGTGCACGTGGGTCACGAAGAAGTTGCGGACGTCGCCCAGCTCGTAGCCGAGCTCCCGGAGCGCCGCGGTGAGCCGCTCCCGCGCCGGGCCGAGCGCTATCCCGGCGTCGATCAGGTCGACCCCGCCGGGTTCGGCGATCGCGTAGACGTTGACAGCCCTCAGCCCGTCGATCGGCAGCGGCAGCGGGATCCGGTGCACGCCGCCGCCGAGATCCTCTACGCCTGGTTCGGCCCACGCGTACCTGTCTGCCGCAGGCTGGCTCATCGCGTCGCTGATCCTTCCCTTCGGACCCAAGACCCGGCGAGCCCTGAGCTTAGGTAACGATATCGGAGGATCCGGCGCGGCTGGGTGGGGCAGCCAGGGCAGGCGGTCGGTGACGGCGATCGCCGTGACCACGCCAGCCGCGCAGGCGGCCAGGGCGAGCGTCGGGATCGCCTTCGCCGCCAGGGCAAGCAGCGCGAGCACGGCGATGCCGGCCAGCCTGGGCCAGGAGACGACGCGCCACACCAGGAACTTGAATGTGGCGTGGCCGGCGAGGAACAGGGCGGGGCCGCCGAGGATCATCCACGTGACCGCGGTGCTCGCCGGCGCGGCCGGCGCGGAAAGGACCTTCTCGTCGGCTGCCGCGGCGACGACGATGCCGGCCACCATCACGGGGTGGACGAAGTGATACGCCGAGCGGCCGAGGCGTCCCGGGTCGTCGGAGCGCGCGATCATCCGCGCCGCGGCGTCGGCGCTCTGGTCGAAGTACAGCCACCACAGCGCGACCGAGCCGGCGAATGCGATCACGAAGCCGGTCACCTCGGCCGCGGTCGCCGACCTGTCCGCGGACAAGGTGGCGCCGATGATCACGACCGACTCGCCGAGCGCGATCAGGATGAAGGCCTGACAGCGCTCGGCGAAGTGGCCGCCCTCGATGGTCCAGTCCGACGTGCGGGACCGGCCCAGCCACGGAGTCGCGAAGCCGACCGCGCCGCCCGCCAGGTCCACCCCGACGGCCAGCACCCATAGCAGGTCCCTGGCGTACCCATGCGCGAAGCCGCCGCCGACCGCCAACGCGCTGCTGGCGACGCACCAGGCCAGGATCCGCTCGAAGTTGGCCTGCAGCGGGTGACCGCGCAGGGCGATCACCATGAAGACCGACCGGCCGATCTGCTGCACCGCGTACGCGCCGCCGACCCACAGGCCCAGGTCGCCGAACCCGCGCGGCAGCGAGATCGACATGGCGAGGCTGGCCAGCATGAGCGCCACGAGCAGCAGCCGGACGGCCATCCGCTCGGGGTCCAGCCAGTTCGTGACCCAGGTCGTGTAGGCCCAGACCGTCCAGACCATCGCCAGCAGCAGCCCGGCCTGCAGCGCGCCCCGCGCGGTGGGGTGGGCGAGCAGGAAGTGCGAGAGCTGGGTGACCGCGAACACGTACACCAGGTCGAAGAACAACTCGATGTTCGTGACACGCTGCTCGCCCGAGCGGTTTCGCATCAGCGGCGGCACCGCAGGCGATCCGGCAGGACGGGCCGCGGCCAGGTCACTCATGGTCGTGTTGTCACCAGGCGTAGTGCTCCGGCGCGGGCTGGTAGCCGGGGAAGAGATCGTCGAGGCGCTTGAGGACGTCGTCGTCGAGATCCAGGGTCACCGCGCGCTGGGCGTCGTCGAGCTGGGCGAGGGTGCGCGGGCCGATGATCGGGCCGGTGACGCCCTCCTGGTGCAGCAGCCAGGCAAGCGCCACGTTCGCGGGCTCCTCGGCGAGTTCGTCGCAGAGGTCCTCGTAGGCGGCGATCTGGTCGCGGCGGTGCTCGAGCGTCTCCTTGGCCCGGCCCGCCACGCGCCGGCGGCCCTCGCGCTCCTTCTTCAGCACGCCGCCGAGCAGGCCGCCGTCCAGCGGGGACCAGGGGATCACGCCGACGCCGTACTCGATCGCCGCCGGCAGCACCTCAAGCTCGATGTCGCGGGTCAGCAGGTTGTAGATCGACTGCTCGCTGACCAGGCCGAAGAAGCCGCGAGCGGCGGCGGTGTCGTTGGCCTGGGCGATGTGCCAGCCGGCGAAGTTCGACGAGCCGACGTAGAGGATCTTGCCCTGGGCCACCAGGACCTCCATCGCCTGCCAGATCTCGTCCCACGGGGTGTCCCTGTCGATGTGGTGCATCTGGTACAGGTCGATGTAGTCGGTGCGCAGCCGGCGCAGGGACGCGTCGCAGGAACGCCTGATGTTCAGCGCCGACAGCTTGTCCTGGTTCGGCCAGTCCCCCATCGCCCCGTACAGCTTGGTCGCCAGCACCGTGCGCTCCCGCCGGCCGCCG
>JASHTQ010000749.1 GCA_030040475.1 Streptosporangiaceae bacterium | reverse complement strand
TCCAGTGATTTGGCCGCGTCGAAGACCATGCCGGCCACGTTGTTGCCGATCAGCGAGGTCATGTCCGAGCACTGCAGGCCGTGGGCGGCCCAGAACTGGCCCGCCATCCCGTAGTTGTCGTACAGCGTCTTGCCGCCCGCGGTAGCCGCGGGCGGCTCGATCATCGAGTCGATGCCGCCGGTGGCCTGCTCGGGTTGGGGCAGCGAGGGTTCGCAGATGTTGTTCAGGTCGCCGATGAGGCCGCTTTGGCCCGACGAGCACAGCCCGACCAGGCCGCCGATGTCGCCGATGCCCGGCACCTGGCAGACCCCGCCGGGCAGGGCCGGGGCGACGAAGGCGGTCAGCGTGGTTTGCTGCGGTTTGGCCTGTGGTTGGGATTGTGCCTTGGCTTGGGCCTGTGCTTGGGATTGGCTCGGCGCGGGCGCCGAGTGGGTGGCGGCTAGCGCCGGGCCGCCGGCCCCGAGCAGAGCGCCCGCGATCAGCAGCACCTGCGCCGCGCGCGTTACGGCGTGACGGCAGGGTGACTGAGAGTCCGCGCGGTGTCGCCTGGACAGCGCTAGCGAGAAAGCCATCGGGGGAACTCCATGGTTTTTTACGGTTACGACGACGCTTCCGCCGCCTGCGTGCCGACCGCCAGATGGGCCGGTTCGTCGGTTCTCGGATCCGCCTGTCCGTACCTCGCCCTGGTCGGGTTGGTGTCGATCCAGTCCCTCAGCTCGTCGGAGACCAGGTCGATGCCGATCCGCCCGGCCCGGTCATCCAGGTCGCGGAAGATGCACTCGCCGTTGCCGAGCGCCCGGAGCGCCGCCTTGTGCTCGTCGGACGGGGCCACCCCGAGCAGCGACATGACGTTGGCCACCTCGCCGCGCTCGGTCGACCGGAACGCGAACACGCTCGACAGGCAGTTCGTCACCTGCTCGTTCAGCAGGTCGCCCGCGTTCTGGGACACCAGGATCAGCGCGGTGTTCCTGGACCGGCCCATCCTGGACACCTCGGGCACCAGCTTGGCGCCCTCGGGAGTCGACGTGATCGCCCACGCCTCGTCGAGGAAGATCGCCTTGGGCGCGGCCCGGTCGATCCCGTTGAGGAGTTTGCGGGCGAACTGGGACACCAGGTAGAGCAGCGCGACCGAGAGCCGCTGCTCGTAGGAGTAGTCGTCCCTGTTCGTGGTGGTGTCCGGCAGGGTGAGCCCGGCCAGCGTGAACACCGTCGTCCAGCCCTCCGCGTCGATCTGCTGGCCGATCGAGGGGGCGAAGCACAGCCGGGCCAGGCGCATCTCGGAGATCGAGCGCATGACCGCGCCGGTGTTCTTCCAGGCCGGGTCGTCGGCCTGCTCCAGGTGCCTGACGACCTTGCCGAGGCTGGGCCGGTCGGTTCCGGCCACCGCGCCGACCGCCTGGATCATGGCGCTCTCGCGCTCCTCGCTCATCCTGGGCAGCAGCAGCCGCAGCGTCTCGGTCGCCATCGTCCGCTTCTCTGCCAGGTCGACGCCGAAGGAGAACGGGTCGAGCAGGCCGGGCGCCGCGGAGTTCAGCGGCAGCACCCGCGCCTTGCGGCCCTGCCCCTTCAGGTACGCCACCAGGGACTCGGCATCGCCCTTCGGGTCGATCACCGCGACGGTCGCGCCGCGCAGCGCCAGCTGGTAGATCAGCAGCATGGCCAGCGTCGTCTTGCCGCCGCCGGGCTCGCCGGTGATGGCGATGGCGGTGGGTCGGTTGCGGGCGGTCGCGAGCAGCGGGTCGAAGTGCACGATCGACCTCGCCCGGCCGAGCGTCTCGCCGATGTAGGGCCCGATCCAGCCCGCGTTCTGGTCGATCCGGTCGCCGAGTTCCACGGTCGCGGTCGGCATTCCGCCCGCGATCGTGTACAGCGGCTGGCGCTGCACGTAGGAGTTCAGCCGTATCCGCTCGCCGGGCAGCGATTCGCACAACAGCGAGAACTGGTCGCCGGTGGAGTTGACCACGTCGATCCCGATATCCCGGTAATGCTCGACCACGGCCTCCACCCGCCGCACGCACAGTTCCCGCGTCGGGGCGGTCACGATAAGACGGTGCCAGCCGTATACAAATGGCAGCCGCTCCTTGGTAATGCCGTGCTCGAGCATTCTGGCCGCGGCAATCTGCTCGGCCAGGGCAATGGGCGCCTCCGCGCCCGCCTCACGGATATGCGCATCCATGTCGCGGGCGTGCGCCAGCCGCCGGCTGACGTCCTTGCTCGCCTTGGCCGGCGGAATGAGCTTCATCCGGGAACTGATCTCCACCGGAAATGGCAGTGAGTCGGCAAAATGCAGCCACGGCTCGCCGTCCGGGAACGACATCACGTCCGGGAACCTGGCGAATGAGACGAATGCGGCGTAGGACTCCCCCGCCAGGTGCTCCAGGCAGAGCACGTTCCGCCCGTTGTGTATCTGCCCCTCGAAGAGCATGTCGATCTCGCCCGCGCCCCAGCGCCTGCGTTTGGTGGCGGACGGGACGGACTCGGCGGCCGACGACATCAGCGTGTGCCTGATCAGCCAGGCGATCTCGCCGGAAGTCGCGTGCCTGGCGGCAAGCGCGCTCGCGTTCAGCGCCCGGCCCAGGCGCTCCGCGGACTCCGTCCACTTGCCGATCTCGCCGGAGCCCACCGCCTCGTCGGTGATCCCGAGCCCGCGCTCGCCCTTGCTGTACAGGCCCATGAACTGGGGCAGCACGCTGCCGGACAGCTGGGCGCGCATGCCGCGCTGGCCGAGCCGGACGCCGAGGTAGATCTCCTTGCCCCAGAAATCCTTCGCCCAGACGTGCTGGTACGACTGCTCCAGGTAGTCCCGCCAGCCGGGGCCGCCGTCCGACGTGGCGTCCAGGCCGGTCGCCCACGCGTTCGCCGGATAGGGCCGGTGCGCGATGCGCAGGTGGACCTCGGCGTCGGCCATCCTGATCGCGGCCAGCGCGACGGTGACGTTGGTCGCCAGCGCCTCGCGTTCCTCGGGGGCGACGAACTCGTAGGAGATCGAAGGAAGCCGGTAGTACGCCCACGCGTGAGTGTCGGTCAGCAGCACGCGGTCATCGAAGTACCTGACGCCCATCCGGGAGCGGGCCTTGGACCCCCTTGGCGGCCTAGTCCGTGTGCTCACCGGGACTCCTTCCTCCTGCGATCCCTCGGGCCGCTCCATCGGCGGCCCCTTCGGCGGCTCCTTGGGTTGGTCTTTGGTTTGTTCCTTGGGTTGGTCTTTGGTTTGTTCCTTGGGTTGGTCTTTGGCTTGTCCCCTGGGTTGGTCCTTGGGCGGCCAGGCCCGCGACGAGGACGCCGGCGAGCGCGGTGTAGGCGAGCCTGGTCTGCGGGAGGAGCGTGGCGGGCGAACCGGTCCAGCCGGGCAGCTGGTCGTCCCAGGGAACCCGGACGATGGCACGGCAGCGGCCCCTGGCCACGGACTCGGCGCGCAGCGCGTCGTCCATCGTGCGCCTGCTCACCCCGTTGATCAGCGTCACCGCGTGGGCGGCAAGCTCGCCGTAGCTGTGTGCGCCGAGCCAGGCCAGCGTATTGGCCAGCGAGGTCGCCGCGTCTGGGCTCGCGGGGGCGACCAGCACGAGCTGGTTCGTCACCGAGAGCACCCGGGTCAGCCCCGATGGCGCCGGGTCGACAACGGCGAGCGGGTAGCTTTCGGCCAGCAGCCCGGCCAGCCGCCGGTAGCCCTCCTCGCCGAGGGCGCGTGAGCCGTCCGGGTTGGCGCCGATCACCTCGAGCCTGGACCGCGAGCCGCCGCGGCCGGATCGCGCCTGGATCAGTCCCGTCCCGTCGTCGGCCTCGGCACCGTCTGAGGCCGGCCGGGCGTCGCCCGCGAGGAACGCCGTCACGGAGATGGCAGGGCGGATCCGGGCGGCCAGCGAGCCCTGGCCAGGGTTCAGGTCGACCGCCGCGACGGGAATCTCCCGGACGGCGGCCAGGATGTGCGCGGCCATCAGGGCGGTCACGGTCTGGCCGGCGCCGCTGGTGCAGCCGAGGATGGTGATCAGGCGGGGGCCTGACAGCGGCAGCCTGATCCGGTCACGGTCATTCGAGTCCTGGTCCCGCTTGCCGTATCCCTGGCCGCCGGTGACCACCTTCACCCGGCGCCCCCACCCGTTGTCGCCGGAGCCGTCATGCCCGCTGAGCGCGCGCTCGATCGAAGGCAGCGGCCGCTCGCCGCCGACCACCCTGGCCGCCACCCTCGCCGACGGCGGAGGCACTGGCGCTGCCGGCGGCACCCAAGGCGCGGGCGGCACGGGCGCCGCGGCCGGCACATGAGGTGCGGGCGGCACGTGAGGCTTGAGCGGCACGGGACTCGCGGTGAGCCCGGCCGACCTCGGCGGCAGGTTCACCGGAAGGAGCGGCGCCGGTCCTGGCAGCTCGGGACCGGCGGTCTCGGCGGCGGGCGGCTCGGGACTGGCGGTCACCGCCGCGGGCGGCTCGGGACTGTCGGTCTCGGCGGCGGGCGGCTCGGGACTGGCGGTCACCGCCGCGGGCGGGTCCGCCGGGGCGGGTGCCGCGGGACTGGCGGCCGCCGGGACGGGCGCCGCAGGTGCGGGCGACACGGGGATAGCGATCGCCTCGGCAGGGGGATCCTCGGGAGCGGGCGCCGCTGGAGCGAGCGGGTTTGGAGCGGTGGCGGCAGCGGCCGACAGGTCTGCCGGGGCGGTGGGAGGAGCGGGAGCGGGTGCCACCGAAGCAGGCGGCGCAGGTACGGGCGGCACGGGAGCGGCCGTGGCGGGAGCGACGGGGGCCGTGGCGGGAGCGGCCGTGGCGGTGGCGGCCGTGATCGGTGGATCAGCGGGGGCGGGCGGAGCCGGGGCGGCCGCGGCGGACGGATCCCCAGCAGCGGATGGTGCGGGCACAGGCAGGTCCGCGACGGGTGCGGGCTCCTGCACCCACGGCGCGGGCTGCGCGCGGGCCTGTGCGGAGATTACGGGAGCCTGCGGCCACGCTGGTATCGGCGGTGCGGGGTTGGCCGAGCCCGGATCGTTCCTGGAATCAGCTCCGGCAGCCGCCGGGACGCGGCCAGGACCAGCCTCCGGGACCCGGCCAGGCTCAGCCTCCGGGACGCGGTCAAGGTCACCCGCAGGGGCGCGGTCAAGGTCGGCCGCGGGAGCGGCGTCGGCAGCCCCCGTGTCGCCGTCCACAGGGCCGCCGTCCACAGGGCCGCCGTCGACGGGGCCGCCGTCGACAGGGCCGGCCTTGTGGAGGCCGTTGCGGGACCAGTTGCCGGGCTCCAGCGACGGCCACGACGTCAGGGCGAACGGGATGCCGAAGCCGTCGTGGCCGTGCGGATCAGGGACGAAATCGTGCGAAACCTCCAGCGCCCGGGGATCTGACACCCCATCGGGCACCGGGAGACCCCACGCCGGTCGCCGCTCCGCGGAGGGCACCGGATCGTCGTCGGGCGGCGGAGGCAGGTCCGGCTCTGGCTTTGGTTCCGGTGGGCGGTGGCGATTGGGCCACGACCGGCCCTGGCCCGGCGCTGACCGACCCGAGCGTGGCGCGGAACGGCCCGACCGCGGCGCCTTCGCCTCGGATCCCGCCGTCGCTCGCAGTTGCACGGGCGCCTGCGCCGCTTCGAATTGCTGCGGCGAAGTCTGTTCCGTCGGCACCGGCGCGCTGACCTGGACCGCGGTGACCTGGCCGTCCAGAACGGGCAGGGCGGCGACCGGAGAGCTCACGCGATGCGAACCGGCGAGGTTTCTGGCAGTGATCACATGCCGCCCAGCGCGGCCCGAACGGACCTTGCCGGTCTTCGGCGCCTTCGGCCGTTCTCGCGGCAGAGACCTGCGCCATACCCGAACGGAAACGGAAATCTCAGTCTTCTCCGTGCATGGTGCCATTCGGCACCAGGTCCGCGGCTCGGACAAATAGCGCAACTGCGAGCCGACAAGCTCCGGCAACCGCTTATTCTCAATAACCGGCCGCGTGGTTAGCCAGGTAAGCACTCCGGGCGGCAAGATATAAAGCCATACCAAATTATGATTAAACGGCAAACCGACAGCAATAAGGAATACCACATAAGGGACGGTAATTCCGGTGAAAACGCCGATCCAAGTGATTGGCAACGGTGCCGGCAGTCGAAAATCGTAGAGTTTATAAAGCCGCTTTTCGATCCGCCAGATATTTGTGTAAGTGGGAAGATCCACTGGGCGCGGGCTCCTTCTGCCAGAACGGAATCAGTGGACTCCGAGCGCGTTCGCTATGCCGGTGGCGAGCGTCTGGACGATACTTGGCGTGTAGAAGACGACGGCGATGGCGACGGCAAGCACCATGAACTGCACGAACCGGGTGATCTCGCGGGTGAACAGGAAGAAGATCGCCACGATGCCGACGATGCCGAGGAACAACGGCCCGAACAGGCCCTGCAGGTAGGTAACGAGACCCTGCGTGCTCAGCGCCAAGGGGACCGTCGCGGCGGCTAGATGAGTATGCATTACACGTCGTCCCTTCCGGGATCAAATGACCAGTCAGCGAGTGTTACGACCGACCCGCGGACATCAGGCGCGTCACGCCGTCGAGCGGACGCAGAGTGCTGCGGCCGGGGCGGATGCGGCGAGCCGACCGCCCGTGGCAGGCACGGTGGACGGGCTGGCCACGGCCGACAGCCAGCGCGGTTCGAAGCGCCTGCCCACGGAGCAGACGCCTGCGGCACCAAGGGCTCTCCGCCGCAGGCCCGCCGGTGGGAAGCGGGCCGGAAGCGGGAAGACCGTGCGGGAACGCAGGCGCATGGGCGGGCGGCGGGCGTGGCCGGGCCTCGGGCAAAGCGGTGGGAAGCGAACCGGGCCGGGCCATGGGCAAAGCGGTGGGAAGCAGGCCGAATCGAGCCGCCGACGGGCCGGTCAGAGGCAACGCGAGCGGTGCGGGCGCAGCCGGGCACGACGGCGTCAACCGCCAGTGTCCAGGTCATTGGGCTCCCACCGCCTCAGTCGACGCACTGATTTCTTTTACATACCATTTGCCGCTTTGAAGCTCCACGACCGACATGCCGTAAGTCATCGCGAGTTTTGTGACACTGGACTCGTCCTGGCCGGCCAGCTGCCATATGACCGTCACGGAAATCTCTCGCGTCGCGCCGCCGGCCGGCACATCAACACCGGCGATCGAGTCAAAGGTGACGGTGCCGTCAAGCCCGGCGAGCGAGGCGCCCGGGGCGAGGAACCTGTTGAGCGCGGCGCTATCACCACCGGCGTAAGCGGTGAAAAATGCCGGCAGCTCATTCATCAGCGCGTTTTGCGCCACGGGATCCGAACGCACCACCGTGGGCCGGATGGAAATCTGCTGCGGAGCGGGCAGCCAGGCAGGCTCGCCGGAGACCGCGATGCGGCTGCCCGAGGCCACGATCGGCACGCCAAGCTCCATGAGCTGGCCGTTGACCGTGGCGAGCAAGGTGACCACGGCATGGTGCGGATCTTGCACCGAGATGTCTGCTACCTGCTCGGACTCCAGGCTTAGCTCACCGGAGCCGTTCCAGCCGAGGTCCGGGTTCGCGTCCGCCACGCTGGCCGGCACGAAGGCGGCGAGCTCCTCCTCGCGCTGGGCCTGGGTTTGCGGGCTGAAGTTGAGGTAGGCCTGGCCGAATTCGGCCGCGTATGCCTCGGCGAGGCTAACAGGGAACTGCGCGCTCGCGGCGTTCGCGGCCGGGAGGCCGCCGCCCGGTGATGCCGAGCCCTGGCTGAACACGATGCCGGTGACGCCCCGGTACACGATGACCAGCAGGGCCGACCACAGCACGACCCGCAAGGGCCACAGCAACCATCTGCCGCCCGCCCCGCCCCAGGAACCGCGAGCGCGCGGGTCAGAGCTCGGCCAGCTGGTCTCGTCTTCCGTCATCCAGCTGCCGAGCCGCGGCGAGCCGAGCCCCGGTGAGCCGAAGCCTTCCGGGCCGAAGCCTTCCGGGCCGAACGCCTCGGGATCGGACCCGGCCAAGCCAGACCCAGCCCGAGCGAACCCGGGCCGGCCGGATCCGGCAGAATCCAGATAGTGAACGGACGAACGCGTTCCGTTACCGGAGTAAGGCCCGCGAATCATCACACCTCCGCACGTTTCCGCGCCTGCATAACAGGCAGGCACGGCCCAGCCCTTCGTGCCGGTCTTGAATACCATTGTGCGGCATGAACCTTCAGTGAGGGGCCGATTACGGACGATCACCTGGGTCATCGGCATAGGCAAACGACCAGCACTCTCATCCACGTATTGGATACGCAAACGGTTCAATCGAGTTCGGAACGTGTTCAAATGGGACGGTAACCCGCAGGCGCGGCGCCGGTCAAGCGGCCCGGCCACGAAGCCTCGCGGGCCGAGGCGGCAGGCACCCCGCTGGTTTCGTTACGCCTCACGAGCGCCAGCCAGGTACCAGCGGCTTGCGCCCCTCGCCGCACGTGGTGGCCGGCCAGGCGAGCCAACCCGCTCGTCGGCGTCAGGTGCGGTGCAGGATCGCCTGACGCTCCGGCCGACCGCAGGCACCGGCCGAACCGCGGCGTGCCCTCGACTTCGCGCCCGGCCGGAAAAATCACTTTCACCGGTTCAGTATCGAACACAGTATCGAAATATGCAAGCCGTAAGGCTCACGCGACCCACTGCCGCCCTGGCGTGACAGGGTCCGTAATTCCCGGCGAGCCGCCCAGAACGAGACTACCCCGCCCCCGGCCGGCCGCCGCTCATTGCTCGCGGCACGCGACCGGCGAGGGTCCTTTTCAGCCGAACGGGAGGTGGCGAACGTCCCGGGCACCGTCACTCCTGTCCCGTGGCGAACCGGCATCGTCGGCCCAGCCTGCCCCCGCTCCGGCGGCGCGGTGACGCGACCGCAGCGGCACCGGCACCGGGCGCGGGCCCGGCTCGCCGGCAGCCAGCCGGGCTGGCCGATCGGGGTGCGTGGGTCACGAACCCCGCCTATCGGGGCCTGGGGGACACTAACCCCGTATCTTCGCCGGCCGTGCGGGGCCAGTGGCACACAAGCCCCGTTGCGAGCACGTCAGGGCCATCGCGAGGCATGACCAGGAAGCAAAAATCCTCCGGACTGCGGCCGGGCGCTCTGGTCCGCGGGATCGGGCCTTGGCCGCGGATGGCGCGGTCGGGTTACGCTGGCCTTTGCGCGCGGCGGAGAGGTGCCTGTGATGGCTGGGCCGAGGGACGATGAGACGGCGGGCCGCGGTGGCATGCGGGCGTCGCGAGCCGACCGCGAGCAGACGATCGAGGTTCTCAAGATCGCGTTCGTGCAAGGCCGGCTGGACAAGGACGAACTTAACGCGCGGGTGGGCCAGGCATTCACCGCGCGTACCTACGCGGACCTGGGTGCGCTCACCGCCGACATCCCCGCCACAGCGGCCACCACCCGCCCGCCGCGCGAGCCCGCCCCGGCACGGGCCGGGAAACGAGCCGGGCAGAAGGCGGTCGTGTGGGGACTGGTCGCCGGCCCGATGGCATGCCTGCTGGCGGTCCTCGCGGTCTTCGGCCCCAGGCTGATGGTGGCCGCGGGGATACTCTTCGTCCTCTCGGCCGCGATGCTCGGGGGGCTGCTCGTGCTCTACTCGTGGCTCGACAAGCGCGCCGCACGGCAGCAGCTTCCGCCGGGACCGGGCCAGGACGGCATCGGCGTGGAAGGCCAGCGCCGTGCGGCGATGTCAGACGACCCGGACCCGCCCGGTGTCCGCCCCGACCGACCGGACACGGACCTTTGGGCTCAGCGATCACGGCAGCACCGGCCGGATCCCTCCCGGCGGGGCATCCAGGCGCCGCCACGCGTCAGACCGGCGGCCGGCCCGGCGTAACCGCACCGCCGCGCTCGCCGCTATAGCACCGGGGTGACGGCGGCCAGGGCGCTCACCAGCGCGGGCAATCGCGACACGACACGAGACTGAGCATTCGGCTTCGTTAAGGTCATAGCCGAAAAAGAGTACGTTCAGGCCACATGAGTGACTTCTCTGGCATGCGCCGGTTCCGCGCGATGGACTACGGCAACGGGTTCCAGTTGACCGCGGTCATCATCGTGATCTCCGGAGTAGCGCTGCTTGCCGTGGCTGCCTTCCTGGTGTCCTACGCGGGGACCCGCGCCATCGCGGTCGCGGCCGGCGTCTCCCCCGCCCTCGCGGGGCTCTATCCGCTGATCATCGACGCCGTGCTGGTGGTCGCGTGCGTGGCGGCGCTGGCGCTGCGCGGTGCCGAATGGTGGATGCAGACCTATGCCTGGCTTTCCGTCATGTTCATGCTCGCCGTGGTCGCGCTGGTCGGGGCCGTGCACGCGGCGGGCGTCAGCCTGCCGCACCGGCCGACCGCGGCCGTCGTCGCGGTACTGCCCTGGGTGCTGTTCCTGGTGGGATTCGGGCTGTGGCTCTCCATCCTGAGGCACCTGCGCACGGCGCGCGCCGAGGGCACGTCGGCGCGCCCGCGCGCCGCGGCATGGTGGCCCTGGACCGCCGACCCCGACGGCGCCAACGCCACCGCGATGCCCGGCCAGCCCAGGCCGTTCCCAGACGCCCCGGAAGCCCCGGACACAGCGGCGGGCGTGCCGGACAGCTCAGCTGAGCCCGGCACGACGGTACCGGGAATCGTGCCGGGAATCTGAGCACGGCGACCACAGGCGCCGGGCGCCGGCCGCACCCATGCCGCGCCTACCCAGGCGCCTGCGCGAAGAGCGCCCCGGCCGTCGACGGGGACGGCCTTCTACGACAGCATCGCGTTCAACGAGCTCCGGGACGGCGTGGCACCTGGATCGGGCCGGTCCGCCGCGGCAGCGACCGGGGTGACGCCGGCGGTGACGCGCTGGCCGCGGCGTGCCAGCGGGGTGAACTGGCCGGACGGCAGCAGCAGGATCGACTTGGACCCGAGGCAGATGATCCCAAGCCGCTGCCCGGCGACGAGCGCGTCGCCGGGCCGCGTCCACGGGACGACGCGGCGGGCGAGGATTCCCGCCGCCAGGACCAGGCCGGCCCTGCCGGAGCCGTCCGCGCCGATCCACAGCTCGGCACGGCGGTTTTCCTCGGCGCGGCGCAGGAAGGCAGGCAGGCACGGCCCCGGCTGCCAGGACCAGGCGGCCAGCGGGCCGGCCACCGGGGCGCGTGCCACGTGCACGTTGTGCACGGCAAGGAAGGTGACCACCTTCAGCGTCCGGCCGTCGTCCTCGACCGCGGTCACCGTCCCGTCGGTCGGGGCGTAGACCGTGCCAGGCTCGGCCGGGCACACCCGGCCGGGGTCGCGGAAGAACGCCAGCATGAGCCCGGCCGCGGCGAGCGTGACCATGGCAGCCCGTCTCCATGCCGGCGTCAGGGCACCGGCCAGGATCAGCAGCGGCAGGACGTACCGGCGGGCCGCCTGCCAACTGCGGGCGGTGATCATCCTTCCTGCAGCGGGCGGGCCAGCCGATAGCATGCCCCTGGCGGGACGTTGGCGACGGACCAGGCGTGCGTGACGTCGCCGAAGAACCGCCGGAACAGCCGGTCGCAGGCGGTCGAGTACTGGATGGTCAGCAGCTCCCCGTCCGGGGCGAGGCGGGAGGCGACCAGGCGCAGCAGCAGGTCCCGGTCGGCGGGCTGCATGGAAGTCCACGGCAGCGCGGAGACCATGAGCGGGACCGTGCCTGGGTCCCGGCGCGCCAGTTCCAGGCCTGCGTCCTCGCACAGGACGCTGAGCCGCTTGTCGTCCGGGTATCGGGCCTTGGCCCGCGCGGCCAGCCTGGGCTCGCGCTCGATCGCGGTGACCGTGGCGTGCGGCCCGAGCCGGTCCAGGATCTGCCCGGTGTAGCTGCCGGTTCCGGCGCCGAGCTCGAGCACCTCGGGCACCTCGGCCCAGTCCGCCCTGGCAAGGCCGAGCATGAACCGGACGGTGGCCTGCGAGGTGATGACTATCTCGCCGACCTGCAGCGGGTGCCGCGCCCAGGCGCGCAGCAGCAGGGCCTCGTCGGCCAGCCACGCCGCCAGCCCGGCCCGGCTGCCCTCGCGGCCGGGCGCCCGCACGTGCTGGGCGAGGATGGCCGCGCAGAGCGCCGTCTCCGCCGCCAGCAGCGTCCGGGCGTGATGGCCTGGCTCGTCGGCGGCCACCGGGGACCGGAACCGCCAGGACCATAGCGGCCAGGCTGGCGGGCGGGAGCTGCCGTCGTGCACGGGGATGTCGGCGGCGACGTGGCCGGCCCAGCCCGCCGCGAAGGCGGCCAGGACCCGGCTGCGCCGCAAACCGGCGGCCACGGCGAGAGCGGCGGGCGGCAGCAGGGAGTGCAGCGCCTTGTCCGGCCACCGAGTCTCCCGCCCGGCGTCGACGTACCCGGGGTCCCAGCGGCGGTACCTGGCGACCAGGGCGGCACCCCTGGCCCAGTAGTACAGGTCGGGCATGACGGCTCCGAGCTTGGCGGCGGATTGCGCCGCCCGGTCACCGGGGAACGCGGACCGCGCTAGCTGCCGGGTGATCAGCCAGTGGGTTGGCGTCTGGGGCATGCGACAGCTCCTTGAGAGCGAAGGTGACGGGAACTGGGACCGGCGCGAGCATGGCCGCGGACAGCGCCACGGCCACGGCGAGTACCCACCCGGCCGGTGCACCGGAGGCCGCCAGGGCAACCAGGACGACCCCGGCGGGCGGGCACGGCAGCCCGCGGTTGACGGGCTGATGGCCGCGGACAAGGTAGAGGGCGAGCCTGGCGGCCACGGCGATGCCCCAGGCCAGGGCCGCGGCAAACCCGGCCGCACCCAGGTGGTGCAGCTGCGCGGACCAGGCCGCGAAGGCGGGGACGGCGCCGAAGCTCACCGTGTCGGCCAGGCTGTCGAAGCCGTGGCCGAACGCGGACGCGGTACCGGTGCGGCGCGCCACGGCACCGTCGACAAAGTCGGCGGCCATGGCGGCGCCGATCAGCGCTGCCACCTCCCACAGGGCACCTCGGGAGACGACGACCAGCCCCGCCGCGAGGCCGGCCGCCAGCCCTGCCAGCGTGATCCAGTTGGCCGGGCTGCGCATGTGCGGGAGGTAGGAAGCGGCCGGATCGGCGACGGTTCGCATCGGGGCGACGTTCACGGTCAGGCCCTCTCTCTTGCGCGGTTCCAGGGGGCAGCAGGCCGACTTGACACCTATAGTAATCGTCTGATTACAGTGCGTCTAGACCCTTGGCGTGCTTTCCTTCGCTATTACGCCATTTAAGGTGTATGCGCAGGCCACGGGAGATGAGTCGACCCGCGCCTCGGAAGGCGCACTGATCCGGCGCCGACAAGGGGTCCCGGTACGCATCCGTCCTGGCGGCATTGCCGTGATCTAGCCGGACAGTGCCGGTTCGCCGCGGCGAAACGGCCCGCCCGACCTGAATTCAATTTGCATTGCGAAATGCGGGGCTTATTTCTCTGCCAGTAGGCACCATTCAGGTCGGGTCACGCAGGCCATCCGACCTGCAGGAACGGGGTCAACCACCTGACCCAGGTAAAACACGACCACAGTAAGTGCCAGCCGCCCCCCGAAACTGAAGCTGTAGCAGAAGAGAGCCGACGGCATCCTGAGCCCGGCCAGTCCCAGCCGCGCCACGCTCACTAAGGGACTTTCCAATCGGGTGTAATTGTCCGGACACCTGAGGCGGACATCTCGGCTACCCTTATTCGGCTATCACATCAAGCGCATCCGTTACTTCTCGACCCGGATCTCCCAGCCGAACGTCGCTCTGCCCGGCGGCGAGGGGCAGGAGGAGCCGGGACGTGGCGGCGACTCGGTTCAGGCTGCGCTACCTCGACGGCGACATCCACCCCGCGGCCGGCCCACCGGCCCCTGTCAGTCGCGCCCGGTCGCCGAGGTGACGTCGACCTCGTTGCCCTCAGCGTCGGCGAGCGTCCACCACGTCGGCGACGCGTCGCGGACCATCCGCCCGCCGGCCGCGAGGGCCGCGGCGACGCGCGCCTCGGCAAGCTCCGGCGGCACCCAGACGTCGATGTGCAGGCGGTTGCGCTGCGGGCGGGGCGCGTCCATGCGCTGGAACCAGATCGACGGGCCGCGCCAGCGCGGGTCGAGGAGGTCCTCGTCCGGGTTGTCGGCGCGCCGTGAGTACCCGAGCACCGCCGCCCAGAACGGCATCACGTCGGCGCTGACCAGGGCGTCGATCGTCACCTGGACGGTCTGGATGAGCGCCGGGTCGGCGGCGAGCCCTTGCTCGCGGGCCAGGTCCGAGATCCGCGCCGCCAGCTCGACGTCGCCGGCGGTCATGCCCATATAGCCAGGCGTGACGGTAAGCAGCCGGACGGTGACGGCGTCGTGCCGCAGGTCGACGTCCGGATGGTGCGGCCCGGCGTCGCCGACCGCCGCCGCGATGGCCTGGACCAGCCGGGCGCCGGCGGCGAACGAGCCGGTGCGGAAGACCGCGGTGGCACCGTCCCCGACGACCCGCCAGTCGCGGGTCCGGTCATCTGCGTGGAAGGCGCGCATGGTGACGGGTTCGGTCATGCTCACTCCCCGCTGCGCCGACGGCGCCTCAGACGTTGAAGCGGAATTCGACCACGTCGCCGTCGCGCATGATGTAGTCCTTGCCTTCGATCCGGACCTTGCCTGCGGCGCGGGCCGCCACCAGGGAGCCCGCCGCGATCAGGTCGTCGTAGGAGACCACCTCGGCCTTGATGAAGCCGCGCTGGAAGTCGGTGTGGATGACGCCGGCCGCCTCCGGTGCGGTGGCGCCGGCCCGGATCTCCCAGGCCCTGGTCTCCTTGGGCCCGGCGGTCAGGAAGGTCTGCAGGCCGAGCGCGCGGAACCCGCCGCGGGCAAGCTGGGCCAGGCCGGGCTCGCCCAGGCCGGCCTCGGCGAGCAGTTCGGCGGCCTCCTCCTCGGGCAGCTCGGCCAGGTCGGCCTCGGTCTTGGCGTCCAGGAAGATCGCCTCGGCCGGAGCGACCAGCGCGGACATGCGCTTGCGCAGGTCGTCGTCGGACAGCTCGGCCACGTCGCAGTTGAACACGTAGAGGAACGGCTTGGCGGTCAGCAGCTGCAGCTCGCGCAGCGCAGCAAGGTCAATGCCGGCGGCGGCGGCCCCGGCGAAGAGCGTGACGCCCTGGTCGAGCAGGCGCTGCGCCTCGGCGGCGGCCGCGGCCACCTGGGCTCGCTGCGGGTCCCTGGCGGCCCTGGTCTCCTTCGCCAGCCTGGGCAGCGCCTTCTCCAGCGTCTGCAGGTCGGCCAGGATCAGCTCGGTGACGACGATCTCGATGTCGCGCTCCGGGGACACGTCGCCTTCCACGTGCGTGACGTCCGGGTCGGCGAACACGCGCACGACCTGGCAGATCGCGTCGGTCTCGCGGATGTGGGCGAGGAACTGGTTGCCCAGCCCCTGACCCTGGGAGGCGCCGCGGACCAGGCCCGCGATGTCGGTGAACCGCACGGTCGCGGGCACGATCCTGGCCGAGTCGTACAGCTTGGCCAGCTCGGCCAGGCGGGGGTCGGGGACGCCCACCACGCCGACGTTCGGGTCGATGGTGGCGAACGGGTAGTTGGACGCCAGCGCGCCCGCCCGGGTCAGCGCGTTGAACAGGGTGGACTTGCCGACGTTCGGCAGCCCCACGATCCCGATAGACAAACTCACCCGCGCGAGTCTATCGGCGC
>JASHTQ010000748.1 GCA_030040475.1 Streptosporangiaceae bacterium | reverse complement strand
CGATCAGCGCGACCTTCGCCACGTCGGGGTGGCTGGCGAGCGCCGCCCCGGTCGCGCCGTCGCCGGTGAGCACGGAGAAGACCCCGGCGGGGAACAGGTCGCCGATCAGCTCGGCTAGCCGCAGCGCGGACAGCGGCGCCTGCTCCGGCGGCTTGACGATCACCGCGTTGCCCGCGGCGAGCGCGGAGGCGGGCTTGCCCGCGCAGAACATGAACGGGTGATTGAACGGGATGATCCGGGCCACCACGCCGAGCGGCTCGCGCACGGTGACGTTCAGCACGCCCGGCCCCATCGGCACCGACGCGCCCTTCATCTCGGTGACCAGCCCGGCGAAGAAGCCGAGCTGCGCCACCGCGGTGTCCACGTCCTTGGTCAGCTCGCGCACCGGGCTGCCGCCGTCGACCGCGTCGATCCAGGCGAGTTCCTCGCGGTGAGCGGCCAGCCGCCCGGCCGCCGCGCGCAGCAGCCGGGCCCGCTCGAGCGGGGCGACCTCGCGCCATTCGGCGAAACCAGCCCGCGCCGCCGCCACCGCCCGGTCCACGTCCCCGGCGTCCGCCACCGCGAAGGTGCCGAGTTCCCGGCCGTCCGACGGGCTGACGGTCACCGCGGTCCCGCCGTCGGCCTGGTGCCACTCGCCGCCGTAAAACAGCCCACGGTGGCCGGGCAGCTCGTTCATCGCAAATCCTCCGACGGATGCTCCGCGCACGGATAGCGCATCGCTACCCGCCCGTGCCGCTCCCACTCGGCGAGCTGGTCGGCGAAGTGCGGGCTGCGTGGATCACCCGAGCTCCCGCCTGGTATCACGTAGCTCGCCGCATCGACCGAACCCAGGTCGACCACCTGCCGGTACACCGACAGGCTCGTCACGTGGAAGGCGGCGTCCCGGCGCCAGCCGTAGCCGGAGGCCTGCAGGGTGTCGGCGTCCCCACCCATCCGCACCGGCGCCGGCAGTGCCGTCTCGACCCGGGCCAGCCCGGCCAGCCCGGCCAGCGGGTGCGGGTCCGCGGCCCGGTGCACGTCGCCCCAGCGCCAGCGGTCGGGGTCAGGGCCGCCGAGACTTATCGCCGAGGCCCAGGCGCCGGCCAGCGCCGCCGGAACCGCGGCGAGCACCCGCCGGCCCCTGCTGCCGTCCGACGGCGCGGGCACCGGGCCGCCGAGCAGTTCCCAGCTGTCGTTGGCCAGCCAGCGACGGATCAGGTTGACCGTCGGGCGCAGGTTCGCCGAGACGAGCCACGCCCAGGTTTCGTCGCCAACCAGCGGCCGGTACAGCTCTTCGGCCAGTGCCCGCTGGAAGCACCCGTACAGCAGCGCCCGGGCCGAGTCGGCGGCGAGGTCGCCGTCCCAGCCCGCCAGCATCCGCCACGCCGCCCCGGCCGGCCCGTCGCCGCCGTCCAGGCCGTCCAGGCCGTCCAGGCGGCCGAGTCCGCCGAGTCCGCCGAGCAGCCGCCCCCAGGCCCGCGCCGCCCAGGACACGGTGTCCGCCTGCATCGCGGCCAGGTCCTCGGTGGTGTGCAGCGCCCGATCCGCCAGCCGCTCGCGGATCCGTTCGGCCCGGAACGGCTGCGCGAACGTGTAGGAGATGTACGGCTCGTCGCCGTCGACGATCACGTTGTTCGCGGTGAGCACGAACCCGCCAGCGGGATCGATGGCCCTCGGCATCTCGCCGAACGAGACCGTCCCCACCCACTCGCATTCCCCGTCCCAGCCGGGCACCGGCAGCCCGCGGTGCGCGGCCGAGGACCGGATCGGCAGCTCGCCGCGGCACTGGTAGCCGATCCGCCCGCCGACATCCGCCGCGACCAGGTTGTTGACCGGATCCACCCATCCGTCCTGCGCGGCCGCGAGCTCGGCCACGTCCCGCGCGCCCAGCATGACCGGCAGGCACTCGAAGCCGCGATCGGGCCGGTAGGTCGCCGTGTATTTCAGCGCGATCGCAAGGCCGTCCGCCGGGTCGCCGTGCACGACCGGCCCGTGCCGGGTCTGGAATACCTCGATGTCCCTGAAACCGCCGCCGCGGACGCCGATCCGCTCGCTGTGCCGCTCCGCCTCCCGCCACCCGTCCGGCGCCAGGTACCTGGTCCCCTCGAACCGCTCCAGGTACAGGTCCTGCGTGTCGGCGTCGGCGTGGGTGATCGCCCAGGCCACCCGGCCGTTGTGACCGAAGTGCGGGAACCCGGGCAGGCCCGGGAAGGTCGCCCCGATCACGTCGAAGTCCGGGCAGGTCAGCTGGCATTGCCAGTACACGTTCGGGGTTTCGAGCGCCCGGTGCGAGTCGTTGCACAGCACGGCCGCGCCGTGCGCGGTCCTGGCCGCGCTGACCGCCCACGCGTTAGAGCCTGGCTCGGCCTCGGCCAGGAACCCCAGGTGCCGTGCCACGTCGGTGACCGCCTCGTTCACCAGCCTGGTCAGCCGCCCGTCCGGCGGGACCGCGAGCGGCGAGCCCGCGGGCGGCCGGGTCTCCAGCCGGCCGAATCTCTCCGGCCCGATCCCCGCCAGCAGCCTGGCCAGGGCCAGCTTCTGCTGCCAGAGGCCCATCAGCACGTGCCGTACCTTGAACGCGGCGACGGAATGCCAGGGCTGCCACGGCTCGAGGTCGTACCCGGCCGACTCCGCCTCGAAAGGCCTCCTCCCGGAGCCGATGACCAGGTTGACGCCGCGCGCGTAGGCCTCGAATGCCGACCGCAGCGGTGCCGACATGGCGTCGACGTCGCGTCTGGCCGCGGCGGCCAGGCCCATCCGCCTGGCCAGGACGTCCTCCCCGACGGCGGCGGTCCCGGCGATTTCGGCCCAGCGCCCGCAGGCGCGCCGCCGGTCGTAGTCCATCTGGAACATCCGGTCCTGCGCGCACGCGTAGCCCATGCCGAGCCAGGCGTCGGCCGCCGTCTCCGCCCGCACGTGCGGGATACCGTAGCCGTCCCGGACGATGACGACGGGTCCCGCCTCGCCGGCCAGCCGGAGGCGGTCACCCATATCAGCCATTATGGTGTCTGGGCCTGGCTCCCCGCGGGCTCGCCCGGGATCTTGTAGAGCGCCTGCCAGGGTGACCCGGACGGGTCGCTGGTCGCGGTCTGCGGCGAGACGCCCTGGTTGTCCCATTTGGCCTCGTACGGCAGGCCGCCGAACAGCACCTCGTCGCCCGCCTTGTACCGGGTTCCGATCGACCAGGCCGGGTACGTCCCGGCCGGCGGCTTGGCGATGACCGGCGCGTGGTCACCTGGCAGCACCGGGCCGAGCAGCTCCCACGGCGTCTGCCAGGAGTCCTGCACCTGCGCCTGCGGGTCGTCCCCGCTGTTGAACCACTTCGCCTGGTAGATCTCGCCGTCCTCGGTCACCTTGTACCCCAGCGGGTAATCGGCCACCGGCGACCACTGCGGGTACGGCGCGTCGGCCGGGTTGGTGTTCGCCACCGCAGGCTGGACGTTTCCGGCCGACGAGGCGACCGCGGCGGTGCCGCCCAGCTGGCCGAAGACCTGCGAGAACTGCAGCGCGGACTGGGCCGTGCCGCTGCAGGTATTCGACAGCAGCCCGGTCTCAGGGAAGGACGAGCCGCACTGAGCGTCCCTGTTCAGCGACCACATCGAGATCCGGCCCAGGCGCGTCGCGGAGGCGAACCGGACCAGGCCGCGGGCGTCGGCCACGGTGAAGTTCTCGCCCTGCACGTTGTTCTGCCCGATCATCACGGTCGCGCCCATCCGCTGCCAGATCTGCTGCGAGCGCAGGTGGATCCCGTACCTGGGGTACAGGTCGGCCAGCTGGGCATGGGTGGCGTTCAGCGCGTCCTGCACCAGGGTCAGCATGCCGCTCCCGGCGGCGGGAGCCTGGCTGAAGTCCATGGTCATCACGTTGATGCCGGTAATCGACACGTGCGCGGCCAGCATCGAAGAGATGACCGACAGCGCGTCGTCCTGCAGCCCGTCCGGCTCCACCGGCAGCGTCAGCCAGACGGCCAGCTGCCGGTGGGCGGCGCTCGCCGCCCGCTCCAGCGCGGCCACCGCGGCCGCGCGACGCTGCCCGGCGGCGAAGTCGTCCAGCGGCGCGCCCTCGATGTCCAGGTCGATGGCGGTGAGGTTGTACGCGCTGATCACCGACTGGTAAGCCGCGGTCAGATCGGCCACGCTGGTGCAGGCGACGTCCAGGCTGGTGTTGGCCTGCCCGCCGAAGGACACGATCGGCTGCGCCCCGTCCTGCTGGACCTGGGCGATCCGCGAGCCCAGCGCGAGCGAGGCATTGGCCTGCGCCAGCGTGTAATCAGCGCCCCAGCTCGGCGTGCAGGAGGAGGCCGAGGACGCGACGACGAATCCCAGCACGCTCTGCCTGGTGGTGTCGTCGGTGGTGTTCTGGAACTGGTAGGTCGGGGTGAGGGTCACGTCGACGTAGGGCGCGAACCAGGTCTGGTGGGTCACCACGGGTGCGGCCAGCCGGGTCTTGACCGCCACCATCCCGCCGTACCCTGCGCCGGCCAGCAGGACCAGGGCGACGAGCACCCGCGGCAGCGACAGCCTGCGCCGCGGCTCGCCTGCCAGCTCGACAGGAGCCGAGGCCGCGGGGGCGGGCTTCGTGCGTCCATACGGGGAATCGGCGCCCACCTCGAGCACCGACCGCCAGACGGCGGGTGGCGGGGCCTGCTGGCCGCGGGTCTTGCGGGGGATGCGGCGGCGCTTGCGGGGGGATTTGAACA
>JASHTQ010000747.1 GCA_030040475.1 Streptosporangiaceae bacterium | reverse complement strand
GACCCGGCCTCGCGCGGCGCCTTGCCGGTTCCGCCCGCCCGCGGCGTCGGCCTCGTCCCGTTCGGCCGTGGTTCCTGGCCCGTTCCGGCCGGGCGCGGCGTCGGCCTCGTCCCGTTCGGCCGTGGTTCCTGGCCCGTTCCGGCCGGGCGCGGCGTCGGCCCCGTCCCGTTCGGCCGTGGTCCCCGGCCAGTCCCGTTCTGGTGCGGTGCCGTGCTCGTCTTGGTCGACTGTGATACGCCGCCTGGCCCGCTCGACTGTGGTGCCTGAGCGGCCTCGGCTGCACCTGGACCGGGGTCCGCGTCGATCCCAGCTACCCGGACTGCGGCGCTAGTCCCGGCCTTGCCGGTCTCCTCCGCTACCGGGCTCGCACTCCCGTCATCGGCGGCGGGTGGGGTTGGCACGCGATAAAAATACAGGCCTAGCCATGCGCTTTGCACAACAGTCGCGTTGCGCTCATTTCCGTGTCATCCCCCCGTACCGGCCGCGGACCCGCGACCTCACCAACCTCAACATCCACACCCGCACCGTAAATCGTACACCCGTGCGAAATGAGGGGCTTTCCCATGGCCGATCCGGGCTTAGCGGCGTATCGGGGGGACTGTCGTGCACCGGATCGGCCGCGGAACCACGATCCACCGCGCTCACTGACCGGCGGCGCGCCGTCCCGCCGCGGCAGCCATCAACCGAGGCCGGGCTTCGCGCCCGGTGCACTCCGCGGAAATGTCAGACCCCCGTAGTACTTTCGAACAGACATCGAAGGTCACCTGGACTTCTCAGCGAATCTATGTTCGAATAGAAGCCCAAGCACCGGCCGGGTGAGGTGAGAGGAAGCGTCTCACCTGGCCGGGCCACAGGAGGAGATGAACAGGGATGATTAAGGCAGCGGAGGTGCGCGGGGGCGTCCGCGATGTGAGCCAGCGGCACCCGGGCGGCATGACGGTGACGGGAAGCCCCAGGACGGCGCCTACGGTGCTCAGCATGCTCGCCTCGGCCCGTCGCGGGCTGGCGGAGGCGACCGACGAGACGTCGCCGAGCGCCCGTTACGTCACCGCTCATCTAGCCGCGCTGCGGGCCGCGGCGGCCGTGGTGGCAGCCCGCGGCGAGCCTAGGCCGCGGAGCAGGAAGCCGCATAGCGTGTGGGAACTGCTGCCGCAGGTCGAGCCTGCCCTCACGGAGTGGGCCGCTTACTTCGCGGCGGGAGCTGGCAAGCGAGCCGCGGCCGAGGCCGGACTGCCGCGCGCGGCGTCCGCGCGCGAGGCCGACGACCTGCTGCGGGATGCGGAGACTTTCCTGACACTCGCGGAAACCGCACTCGGTACCCAGGTGCAGTCTCCGCTCCCGCTTCGGCCGGCAGGCTAGTGGTTCAGAAACCTTCCATCGCGCCGCGCGCGTCGGCGTCGAGCACGCCCCAGCTGATGAGTTCCTCGGTGAGGTCAGCGGGGGACTTGTCGTAGATGACCGCGAGCGAGCGGAGGTCCTCGTGCCGGACGGACAGGACGCGGCCGTTGTAGTCGCCGCGCTGGCTCTGGATGGTGGCGACGTAGCGCGCCAGCGGGCCGACTTTGTCCTTGGGCAGCTGCCCCATGCGCTCTAGGTCGATGACGAGCTTGGGCGACGGGACCAGCGGCGTCGGGGCGGCGTCGCCGGGAAGCAGCTCGGAAACGGGCACACCGTAGAACTCGGCCAGCTCGGCGAGCTTCTGGACGGTTACCGACCGGTCTCCGCGTTCATAAGAACCCACGACGACGGCCTTCCAGCGGCCGCGGGACTTCTCCTCAACTCCGTGAAGTGAGAGTCCCTGCTGCGTGCGGATGGCGCGCAGCCGCGCGCCGAGTGTCTTGGCGTACTCAGATGGCATATTCCCTCGGTTCCGGCCAGTCGTCGCTTACGGTAACGGTTACGCTCTGTGACGGTAGGCCGCGAGCGCGACAAGGTCAAGCCGAATGGCAAAAACTGGTTGAACTCGTCCGGTAACCGGCGTGCCCTCCCGGATCAGTATGTACCCTCCGTCGCCAGGCAAGAATCCAGCTGGAATCAGGTTTCCCGTCGCCACGGGCACATTCACGGGGCGCGAGGGGTTCTCGTCCCATTCTGATGAGGTCTGTCTGATGTGACGTAAATCACACACCTTGCGCCACGCTGCAACCGTGCCCGGGTTCACGGTAACTCCCCGTATGATCACGGTGGAAGACGTCCTTTAAGGACCGTCCGGAGAGACGGGAAAGGAGGTCCGTTTCTATGTGCGCAGCCCGCAATCCGGTCGCGGGGCGTGATGGTCTCGCGGTACTCGATGCCGAGGAGATCAGGCGAGCGCTCACCAGGATCGCGCACGAGATCCTGGAACGGACGCACGGCGGCGGCGAGATCATCCTGCTGGGCATCCCGACGCGGGGTGTTCCGCTGGCGCGCAGGCTTGCCGCCCGCATCGGCGAGTTCGAAGGGCTCGAGGTTCCCTGCGGATCGCTTGACGTGACGATGCACCGGGACGACCTGCGGCTCCGTCCCGCTCGCGCCCTGGGCCGCACCGACCTGCCGGCCGCCGGGATCGACGGCAAGACGGTCGTCCTCGTCGACGACGTGCTGTACTCGGGCCGTACGGTGCGCGCCGCGCTCGACGCGCTGACCGACTTCGGGCGGCCGCTGACCGTCCAGTTGGCCGTCCTCGTCGACCGCGGCCACCGCGAACTCCCGATCCGTGCCGACTACGTGGGCAAGAACCTTCCCACCTCGCAGCGCGAGGTCGTGCACGTCCTGCTGACCGAGGTCGACGACACCGATGCCGTGCTCATCGAGGACGGGGGACAACCGTGAAGCGCCACCTGATCTCGGCCGCGGATCTCAGCCGGGCCGACGCGCTGCTCATCCTGGATACCGCCGAGGAACTGGCGAGCCTGGCCGACCGCCCGATCAAGAAGCTGCCGACGCTGCGCGGCCGGACCGTGGTCAACCTCTTCTTCGAGGACTCCACCAGGACCAGGATCTCGTTCGAGGCCGCGGCGAAACGGCTGTCCGCCGACGTGATCAACTTCTCCGCGAAGGGGTCGAGCGTCGCCAAGGGCGAGAGCCTCAAGGACACGGCCCTGACCCTGGAGGCCATGGGCGCGGACGCCGTGGTCATCAGGCACAGCTCTTCGGGTGCTCCGCACCGGCTCGCGGGCTGGGTGCAGGGCAGCGTGGTGAACGCGGGGGACGGCACGCACGAGCATCCCACCCAGGCCCTGCTCGACGCGTTCACGATCAGGCGCAGGCTCAGGGGCTCCGGCGGGGCCGCCGCCCGAGGCGAAGGCCTGGACGGCATCCGGGTGACGATCGTCGGCGACGTGCTGCACAGCCGGGTCGCCAGGTCCAACGTGCTGCTGCTGAGCACTCTCGGCGCCGAGGTCACGCTGGCGGCGCCGCCTACCCTGCTGCCGCTGGCCGTCGGCAGCTGGCCCTGCGCGGTGAGCTACGACCTGGACAGCGAGCTGCCGAAAAGCGACGTGGTGATGATGCTCCGGGTCCAGCAGGAGCGGATGACCGCCGCGTACTTCCCCAGCATCAGGGAGTACAGCCGCAGGTACGGTCTGGATGTAGCGCGGATGGCACGGCTACCCGAGCACGCCATCGTGATGCACCCGGGGCCGATGAACCGGGGCGTGGAGATCGCGGCCGAGGTCGCGGACTCGGCCCGGTCGACCATAGTGGAGCAGGTGGCAAACGGGGTCACGACCCGGATGGCCGTCCTCTACCTGTTGCTCGGCGGTACGGAGTTCCCGGAGGTGACCCAGTGACGGCTGATTACATCGACGGGCAAGCCCCGTGGCTCATCCGCGGCGCGACGGTGATCGGCGAAGACCGCCTCGCCGGCCCCGCGGACATCCTTGTCAGCGGCGGGTCCATCGCCGCCATCGGCGCGGGGCTGAGCGCAG
>JASHTQ010000746.1 GCA_030040475.1 Streptosporangiaceae bacterium | reverse complement strand
GCAACCGCCGCATCTCACCTGCCTCACCCGCCCCTGCCATCCGCCGCCGGCCGGATCGTGGGTCAAAACCTCCCCGATAAGGGCAGTAACGACCCACGATCATGACAACAGGTCCGGATCAGGGCGGCGAAGGGAATCACGCGGACGGCTGCCGCAGCGCCCGGCGAGGCAGACGTTGCTTGCTGCGGCGCCAGCATCGGGGAGCGTTGATTACATCGAGTAGGGCAACTACGGCTGGAAAGTGATCAAGCGTCCGCTTGCCACAGAGGACAAGCAGCACAAGCCCGTCATCGTCCGGCCAAACTGGCCGGTCACAGTGCAGCAGGCGTGTCAGTGCCTGATGCCACATTCATGGCGAGTGTGGCTACCTACAAGGAAAGGTCAGCGACGTCAACCTGCCTGCGAAGCCCTCTTCCGGGCCAGATCCTGTCTCTTGCCTCACGGGTCCGGATCGTCACCGTGGTGGTCAGGCTCCGTCTCTGGCTTTGCCGCCAGGTCGTGCGCCTGTGCTAGGTCGGGGAACTCTGCGCGGATGATGGCCAACGCCTGCTCCTCGAGGACTGCACGGCCAGGTTGCGAAATGCGCGGACCTGCCGCCACGCCACGTCGGGGTACCTGTCGCGGAGGTCGTCCGGGAGTGCACTGGCGATCTCGCCGAGCAGGAGCATCCGGTACGGCACGGCGTCGCGCAGGACCCGGTCAGCGTGCCAGCGCTCGCGGGTCACCTCGTGGAGGTACTCCCGGACCGCACGAACGTTATCAACGAGATCGGCGATGTAGAGTTCCTCACGCGGCATAAAGGACCTGGGCGTCGGCCAGCACCTTATCCCGGATCACCCGGTGCAGCCCTTCCTTCGGGACGAGGTCAACGGGCCGACCGAACAGCTCTTCCAGGTCCTCCTGCAACGAAAAGTACGACATGCCCAGGTCATTGCCCGGAATCCGTACGTCCCAATGACGCCCCAGGCTGGTGAACCCGGCGTCACTGGTGGCGCACCCTGGACGCAGCTGACCTGCTTCGGCACCTACTTCATCGGGCCCGAGGGCTACAGCTGGCAGGCCTACACCGACCCTGTCGGGCATCCGTTCTGCCTGTGCCGCCACGAGGGGTCCCGTGGACCGACAAAGGGGTGGTGTGGCCGTGGCCCTGATCAGTCGTGCCGCTCGGTGGATCGTGCGTCAGCGGCGGTGGGGCGCCGGGTTCGCCCGGCTGGCGCGGCGCGCAGGCCGTCGATGGCGATCTGCAGGCCAAGGCCGCGACGACTCCCGGATAGCCGGCTCTCGGTGGTCAGCACGCCGGTGAGGATGGCGTGCACCTCCGGAACATCGACATCCCGTCGTACGCCGCCGGCTCGCTGGGCGGAGGTGAGGAGCACCTGGAGTGCGGCGGACAATCGCCCGGCCGACTCTTCGATCAATCCGTTCGGCAGGCCGCCGAGGGCCGAGGCCAGCGCGAGGTTGTCGCGGCCAGAGTCCACGAGCTCCCGCAGGAAGGCGAAGAAGTCCGCCACGGGATCGTCGCCGAGCCCGGCTGCACGGCTGCGGGACCGGACTCGAGAGCCGATCATCGCGACGGTGCGCGATATCGCCGCGGCGAACACGCTTCCGGGCATCGACTACCGCGCCGGCGACTTCGACCACCCGGGCACGCTGCAAACGTCGCTGGCCGGAGTCGACACGGTGCTCATCAACGCCACCTTCTTCGGCGCGGACCCCTCGGTGCGCCTTCCGCGGGTGACCGCCGCGATCGGCGCCGCGGCACAGGCCGGGGTGGACCGGATCGTCCTGACAAGCTGGCCCAACCTGGAGAAGGCGACCATGCCGTCCGTCCAGAACTACCGGGCGCTCGAGGGCGCGGCTCCGACCTCGCCGCGGCGGCAGCGGCCGTGCTGAGCGGGCACCAGCATGACGGCACCGTCCTGGAGCTCACCGGGCC
The DNA here is from genome assembly GCA_030040475.1 of Streptosporangiaceae bacterium. Next base: position 4,963 of record JASHTQ010000746.1, on the reverse strand, counting down.
CGACGACCTCGGCTGGAGCGATCTTGCCGAAGCCGCCGCGGTACCGTTCCGAGCCGTCTCCGATGAGGAGTACGCCGACTACCTCGCCGCGAACTTCAGCTTCCCGCCGGAGACGACAGCGCTGCTCACGGCCCTGTACGCGGACTTCCGGCAGGGGCGCTCCAGCGCGACAGGGACGCTCCCCAGCCTCCTCGGCCGCCCGGCCGTGCCGGGCATCGAAGCCGTCAAAGCGCGCGTCGCACTCTTCCCGACCCGATGAGGTGTCGAGGTAGATCACAGGTGATCAGCGGCAGGCACCTTCATGACCACAGTGTTTGCGGGCCGCGATAGCCTTCGGCCAGCATGTCCGTGTAGACAGTCTCGGCGTCAGGACTACTGATATATCCCTGAGCCGCGGCTATACGGACAAGGTCCCTCGTGGTGACTACCGAATGACCCGGCGAGCGATCGTTAAGTATTGATCGTCCGGCGTACTCGTCAATCACCGCGCGCCAGCGTCGGTGCTCCGCAATCGCAATGACAGCCGCTTCACCGGGACCGAGGGGCGTAACGAGTCCATAACTGCGGGCCAGGCCCGCCGACCTCGAGTCCACGTAGCTGCCCTCTTCTTCGCGGGTTAGGTCGAGGATATCGATATCATCCCGCTTGCGAAGGGCACGCAAGCGACTCCATTTATCGGTGGCCTCGATCCCGCGCGCCGACCGTCGCCTGTGATAACGCTCGGAGGCCCCGAGCTCGCTGATGAGGGCTCCCGGCGTATCCACGTCATCTTCGTCATCGAATACCTGGCGGGGCGTCGACACCCGGCCGCCCAGTGCGCGTGCCAGCACACCGAATTGATCGACTATCGCGAAATAGCGGAGTGCTGTTGTGTCGCAGACGGTGGGCTCAGGCGGATTCGCTGAGGTATTCAAATTCGCCCCTGCCCTCGCGGTCGGGCTGATCGGTAAGCAGCTCTTCGATATCCTCGGCGGCGAGCCCGGTCATGGCCGCGGCGCCGCCGACGGTTATCTTGCCCTCTGCGTGGGCTCGCCTCAATAGACGCAGCAACCGGGGGGGGAAGCCGGCCAGACCCCAGTCCTCGGGATCTTGTGCCCAGTCGTCCCGTTCAATGGCATATCCTAGGCGGGCAGCAAGATTGACCGCCCGGATTTCCCCGAGGCGAGGAATATCATCTCCCGCAATGAGATTGGCCTGGGCCAGTCGTACCAGCATCATGCTGTAGGAGACGCGATAGTAGCGCTGCAGATGGACCACTGTTTCGGGATCACTGAGCTTAGAGGTCCCGAGGGCTTCAACCGTTGCGCGCAGGTGGTGAGTGGGGACCAGGAACTCGCCGGCGAACGCGTTCGCGAAGCGTTCGGCTCGCTCCCGCCGGCCGAAGAAGTTCACGTAGAGGCGGTCGCCGTGGAACAGGGCATGACCGATCTCGTGAGCCAAGCTGAACTGCTGCCGGCCCGGGATTGTCTCTCCGTTGATCAGTATCGAGAAACCGACCCTGTCGTGCGGGAGGAACGCACCGGAGACCGTTCCGAGAAGGTCGGCACCGAGTGGCGCCCGGTAGACGGTGATTCCCGCGACGTCAGCCACGCTATCCAGGCTCGTGATCGGCCCCGGCCCAAGCCTGAGGTAGGCCCTCGCGTCCTCCGCGCGCCTGCGGACATCTTCCTTGGACATGAAGCCCTCATGCAGGGTCAATGGCGAACGGCTCAGGCCGGGTGGCTGATCGAGAGCTTCGAGGAAGTCACCGTAGGCGTCCAGGAAGGCGAGGAAGCGCTGGATCTCGAATCGCCCCTTCGCGTCGAGGCGGTCTCCAGCATCGCGGAACATGAGATTCTCGAAGTCGGGCTTCGGTCGCGGGCGGCCACCCAGCAGCTCGTCTAGCGGCGTCCGGTAGATCCTGGCGAGCTTGTCCAGCTGATGGGAGTTCGGCCGGCGCACGCCGGTTTCCCAGTTGGACACGACAGGCCGCGGCTGCCCCGTCAAGCTCGCCACGTCGTCCTGACTGAAGCCAAGCCTCTCCCTGATCGTGCGCAGCCGGGCCGCCAGGGCTGTGTCCTCATCAGGCGTCGCAGGCATGTTCCCATGCTACATTTTCAGTGTAGGTGCACTGAAAATGTATCGGACACACGTTCCATCCAGCTCACGCGGTCATCCCGCCGGGATGTCCAGGTCGCGGCGCATGAACACACGCGGCCAGCGGTGCAGGCCAAGCGCTATCTCGCGGTCCCTGAGCACCCGCAAGCCCGGCGAGAGCTCGCTGTCATCCAGGACCCGGAACCCGCAGCGGGCATAGTACGGCGCGTTCCACGGCACCTCGGCGAAGGTAGCCAGCGTGAGCGCGCCGATGCCCCGGCCGGCCGCATAACCGGCGGCGTGGTCCAGCAGCGCGCGGCCGACCTTGCGGCGCGCGGCCCGCGGATGCACCGACACCTGCTCGATGTGCAGGCAGCCGTCCACGAGGTCGGCGATCAGGTAAGCAGCCGGGACCCCGGCGTCATCCACCGCGACCCAGGCCCGGTCATCCCGCCGGTACCGGTCGAGCCCCGCAAGGGACAGCGGCTCGTCCTCGGCGATCTCCGGCATCCCGATCTCACGGAACCAGATCCCCGCCGCCCGCTCGATCTCCTGCATGACCGCCAGGTCGCCCTCGCTCGCCGCCCGGATCTGCATCAGGCCCATTATCCCCGGCTGGCTGGTGCAGGCGAATGGGTCAGGGACGCTGGGTCTCCGTGGAATAAGCCAAGGGGTCAGGACCTGGTTGCGGGCCGATCCAGCGGATATGGACCACGTCGGGCGAGGGCTGATCCCATATGACCCACCAAGTTGATTCGTCTGTCATCTCTACCAGGACCATCCAGCCGTCAGGCCGGTACCTCGAGCTCTCACCGCGGACCTTGCCCGGGTCACTACGCAGCCGCTCCAGCACGCTCTTGATTCGCTTGCCGCTCTCGCCGCCGTCCGCGCGCAGCGCACGGTAGGTCTCCACGGCGCTCGGGATGAGCGGTCCGGGCCGGTTCCTGTCGAGGAGAAGGCGTACCGGCCGCGAGCTCACGAGGCGTCCAGGTCGATCTCTTCGCCATCGAAAGCCCCAGAGGCCAGGTAAGCGGCAACTTGCGAATTATGTCTCCACATAGCGGCCTCGGCTGCCGTCATGACAACTGCGGGCGTCAGGTGGATGCTGCCATCTGGCAGGAAGTCCGCTATGTAGCGAGCACCCGGCTTGGCGCCGTGTGCCCTGAGAGCGGCGCGGCCTCGTTCATCCAGCTCAATCAGGGTCTCGGGCATGCGATTCTCTCTCGTCTCGACTCTAGTAAAGTCTAAGACCTCTGGGACAGTGTTTCAAATGTCCCAGTTACACGCTCTACCCCGCTCGCGATTCCCGTCAGGCTACGGGCAGTGACCATGTGAGCAGCGCGCTGAGTCCGGCTCGCGTCGGCCGGGATCACCTCTCCTCGGCGGCAGCGGAATCCTGGCAGACTCCATGGCATGGCCGTGAACCTCGTCCGCAGCGCCCGGCTCTTCCCTGGTGCCCCGTACGCCTACGCTGCCAAGGCTTCCGGGGGTGTTCTTGTCTTCACAGCGGGCGCCTGCCCGCTCGATGAGCAGGGGCAAGTGGTCGCCCCGGGTGATATCAGCGCGCAGATGCGCCAGGCTCTGCAGAACCTGCGGATCGCCCTGGAGGAGTCCGGGGCGGCGATCCCTGATGTGCTCAGGACGACCGTCTACGTCGCAAGCAGCGATCGTCGTGACCTGGTTACCGCCTGGGATGAGGTAGCCGGTTTCTTCGGCGACCACGACGTGCCGAGCACACTGCTCGGCGTAGCTGTCCTTGGCTACCCGGGCCAGCTCGTCGAGATTGAGGCCATCGCGGCTGCACCGTCGCACACTTAAGGGCCGAAGGTGCCGGAGTCGTTCGGGCAGGCTGCGCAAGTACCGCGCTCGCCGGCATTTTCGGGCCTCGGCAATCGTCGGCCCTGACGGGACACAGGCGGTTAGCCTGGCCGGTGGGAACGGAAGGATGGCCGTGGCCAAGAGCAACCGCCGCAAGAGACAGGACCGCGACAAGGCAGGTGCCAAGCGCGCCGAACAGGCGCGGCGCCGCGCGAAGGCCGAGCGCGAGCAGCAGACAGCCGAACGCTACCGGCGCCTGCTCGATCCGCTGACCAGTCCTGCTGAGGTGGCTGGAATCCTTGCGGCGGAGCTGCCGGACTCGCTTGTCGCCGGCGCGATGATGCAGATCCGGCTGAGTTTCGGAGTCCCCGGCGAGGAGATAGCCCAGACGGCGCGACTGATGCTGGCGTCCGCGACGGGGCCACCCCAGATCGGTACGCTCGCGGTGGCCGCGTGGGCGGCGCATGTCACCGGAGACGAGGATGCCGAGCGCGGGTATGCCGGCGAGCTGCTCTCCCGGGCAGATGCCGACGACGACCCGGAGCTGCGGCTTGAGGTGATCCGCGCGGCGTCGGTCAGGGGGCATCCCGGTGAGGCCTGCGAGCTGATCGAGCCCTACCTGCGCGAGCACCCCGACGACGAGCTGGCTGCCGGAATCTACGCCGAGGCGCTAGCACGGGCGCACGCGGAAGCTGAGCCCGGTGCTCAGGAGCGAGCCGCCCTGGCCAGGTACGGCGACCGGTCCGGCATCCAGGCGCTGCGCGATGCGATCGATGCCTTCCTGGGCCGGACGGAGTGGGGCGCGATCGTCAGGAAATGGGCGGACGCGGAACGGTCCAGGTTGGAGGCTGAGTACTGGCAAGCCGCCGAACGCGACCGATTCGACGCGCTAGCCACCGAGGTGGCGGTCACGTATCCCGTTGCCGGTGTTTCCGGGTCCCCGGAAGCCGGCGGAGCCGCTTCTGAAGACGGCTCGGTGAACACCCCGTTGCGGGCGTTCGCGGCGGACCCGGCGACGCCCGGGGAAATGGCCGCGCTGGCGTCGGAGTGGGACTGGCACATGCGTTTC
>JASHTQ010000745.1 GCA_030040475.1 Streptosporangiaceae bacterium | reverse complement strand
CGTCCTCGCCGCGCCACACCTCGCCCATGCCGCCGGCCGCTATCCGGCCGGTCAGCCGGTAGCGGCCGGCCAGCAGGTAGTCGGTCACTTCGTCCTCAGGTATGCCAGGTAGGCCTTGATGACCTGTACGGCGATGGGCGCGGCCACGGTGGCCCCGTAGCCTCCGCCTTGAACTATGACGCCGACGGCGATTTGCGGGTTGTCGTAAGGCGCGTAGCAGGTGAAGACCGAATCGCTGGCCGCGGAGTTGTTCACCCCGTTCTGCGCGGTGCCGGTCTTGCCCGCGATGAGCAGGCCGCCCTCGGCGTTCGCGTTGAACTGGTATCCGGTGCCATCGGAGTCCTGGACCACGGCGAGCATCATCTGGCCCATCTCCTGGGCGACGGTCGCGGAGACCGCTTGGTCCAGTACCGTCGGCGTGGCCGTCTGCACCGTGCTGAGGTCGCTGGCGGTGATCTGCTGCACCAGGTACGGCCGCATCAGCGTGCCATGGTCGGCGATAGCGGCGGCGAGCATGGCCTCCTGCAGCGGAGATGCCGTGTCGTCGAACTGGCCGATCGCGGACATCGCCGTGAAGGACTTGTCGGTCAGCGGCGGGTAGTTGCTCTGCGAGGCCAGCAGCGGGACGGTCAGGTTCTGGTCGTTGAAGCCGAACAGCTCGGCGTAGTTCTTGATGGCGGCGTTGCCGAGCTGGACGCCGAGGTTGGCGAAGGTCGTGTCGCAGGACTGGGCGAAGGCCGTGATCAGCGTGGTGTGGCCGGTGCCCGTCCCGCACACCTCGCCGTCGTTGTTGCTCAGCGAGTTCCCGTTCGGGAGCGTGTAGACGGTCGGCGAGTAGACGCTGGTCTGCGTGTTGCGGGTCGGGTCCTGGGAGAGGAACGTCGAGCTGGTGATGATCTTGAACGTCGAGCCGGGCGGGAAGGTCGCGTTGATGGCCCTGTTGATCAGCGGCTGGTCCGGGTTCTTCAGCAGCGCGTTGTCGTTCGCGACGATCTGGTTGCCGTTGTGCACGGCCAGCAGGTCCGGGTTGTAGCTCGGGTACGTGGCCATGGCCAGGATCGCGCCGGTCTGCGGGTCGATCGCGACCACGCCGCCCGGGTGGCCGAACGCGGCGAGCCCGGCGTACGCGGCGTTCTGCGCCGCGGAGTTGACCGTGACCGTGACGCTGGCGCCCTTGACGGTCTTGCCGGTGATCAGGTCGATGAACTTCCTGACGTCCAGGGCGGAGTCGTTGCCGGACAGCAGCGAGTTCTCGGCCTCCTCCACACCGGTCTGGCTGTAGAGCGTGTCGTAGCCGGTGACGGGCGCGTACTCGGCGCCCTTCGGGTAGTACCGCTGGTACTTGATGGCATCGCCCTGGGCGCTGAGCTTGGAGGCCGCGATCGTGACCCCGTCGGAGGTGACGATGCTGCCGCGCTCGTAGGAGTTCTGCGCGGCGTAGAACGCGCGGGAGTTGCCTGGCTCCTTTGCCAGGCTGGCGGTGTCGAAGCCCTGCAGGTAGTTGACGTTGATGAGGAGCAGCAGGAACATCACCAGGACGGCGATCGATATCCGGCGCAGCGCCCGGTTCACTGGAGCTTCACCACCTGCGTCAGTCCCTCCTCCTGGATCGGCCGCGGCGGCGGGCGTCTTGCGGTGTCGCTCAGCCGGGCCAGCAGCGCGATCAGGATCCAGCTCGCCACGAGCGAGGATCCGCCCTGGGACAGGAACGGGGTGGTGATGCCGGTCAGCGGGATGAGCCTGGTCACCCCGCCGACGATGACGAAGACCTGCAGCGCGAGCATGAACGCGAGGCCGCCGGCGAGCAGCTTGGAGAACGGGTCCTTGACCAGCAGCGCGGTGCTCAGCCCGCGCTGCACGATCAGCCCGTAGATCAGCAGGATGGCCATCGCGCCGGCCAGGCCCAGTTCCTCGCCGAACGCGGTGAACACCAGGTCGCTTTGCACCAGCGGGGTGATGTAGGGCTGGCCGCCGCCCAGGCCCTTGCCGAGCAGGCCGCCGCTGGCCATCCCGTACAGCCCCTGGTTGGGCTGGTAGGCGATGCCCTCCGCGTTGGCGGCCGTGAACGGGTGCAGCCAGACGGTGAACCGCTCGCCGACGTGGCTGAACAGCTTGGCGGCCGCGAACGCGCCCACGACGAACATGACGAAGCCGAGCAGCAGCCACGAGGTCCGCGAGGTCGCGATGTACAGCATCGCGACGAACAGGCCCATGAACACGGCGCTGGTGCCGACATCGCTCTCGAAGACAAGCAGCAGCAGGCTGGCCGCCCAGGCCAGCAGGATCGGGCCGAGGTGGCGCGCCCTCGGCAGCCCGATGCCGAGCACCCGCCGGCCGACAAGGGCCAGCGGCTGGCTCTTTGCCACCAGGTATCCGGCGAACGAGACGGCCAGCGCCAGCTTGGCGAACTCCTCGGGCTGCAGGGTGAACGAGCCCAGCCGGATCTGGATCTTGGCACCGGTGTTGGCGACCTCGCTGATGGACGTGGGCAGCAGCGCGGGCAGCGCGATCAGCACGATCCCGATGGCGCCGAGCGTGTACGTATAACGCTGCAGCACGCGGGGCTCGCGGATGAACGCGAGCACCGCGACGAAGCAGCCGATGCCGACCGCCGAGTAGAGGATCTGGATGTTCGTCGCGGACTGGGTCAGCGGGGCCGACAGCAGGTTTCCCTGCGCCGCGAGCCGGTACGTCATTACGATGCCGAGGCCGTTCAGCATGGCCGCGAGCGGGAGCAGCAGCGGGTCAGCGTACGGCGCCCACCTGCGCATCGCCAGGTGGCCGACGATCATGATGACGATGAACGCGACCATGTACTCGGCAAGACTGGAGGGCAGCCTGCCCTTCAGGCTGAAGCCCACGTTGGCGAACGCGAACGCGACAAGGCCGAAAGCGAAGACGAGCATGATCAGCTCGGAGCGGCGGCGACCGCGAGCGGCCGACACCAGCGGGCCGGCTGGATCGACCGCGGGTGACGGAGCGGTGATGCTGCTCATCGGCTTATCATGAGGCCCGCGCCGGTCATCACGAATGCCCGGTGGAGGGCGGCGGGGTCCGGGTGGGGGCGGGGGCCGCGACCGTCGGGACGAGATCCTTGCCGGGGATGCTGAACGCCGAGGACGGCGCGCACATGGCGCCCTGCGGCGGGGGCTGCTGCTTGGGCGACGGGATGTTGTGTGTCGACTGGTGGTTCTTCTGGGCCAGGGTTACCCGTTCCCGGTAGGTGTTCACGGACGTCGCCCACGCGGCAAGCGCGGTGTACTGCTGGTGACACAGGGTGACCGCGTTACGGATGTTCGAGACGATCTGCTCGGCGGCGGTCAGGCTGGACGCCGGGTCCGTGGCCTTGACCGTGCCCTGGTAGTTCGAGGGCACCTGGGCGAGCGGGATACCGGTCGTCTGATACTGGTGAGACAGCTTGTATCCGGCGATGACCTGGTTGATCCCGCGGTAGATGACCACCTCGTCCTGGCCGTTGGCGCCGACGTAGTACTGGGTCTGGGCATACCGCAAGAAGCCGTAGATGCTCCCGGCTATGGCGGCAAGCAGCACCACCAGGGCGGTGGTCACGATCGGCCAGCGCCGCCGCCTGCCCGACCTGGCCCGCCCCGCGCGCTTTGGCTGAGCGCGGTGGCTGCGCCTGATCTGCGTGATCCCGGGGTCGGCGCCGTTGCCGTTGCCGTTGGCGAGCGGCAGGTCGAGATCGTCGTCAGGCACCGCCGGCTGCGGCATCGTCCGTGGCGCACCATAGTCGCCGCCCAGGTTCGGCACGGTGCCGAAGGGACCCAGGGTATCGAGCGGATGCATCGGGGCCGACCTGCCGTCGCCGTCCGGGCTCGGCGCGTTGAGCTCCAGATCGGGGGCGTTCGCCGCGGCCCCGGCCATCACCGGGGTTCGGGTCGGGGGCAGCCGGGTGGTCGCCGTGTCCACGACGTCGGCGACGATGCAGGTGATGTTGTCCGGGCCGCCGCCGTGCAGGGCGAGCTCGATCAGCTGCCTGGTGACCGCGTCCAGATCGTCGATTCCCTCCAGCGTGTCCCGCAGCGTCTCGTCGCTGACCACCCCGGAGAGCCCGTCGGAACACAGCAGGTAGCGATCGCCCACCTGGCTCTCGTGCACGGAAAGGTCGGGCTCGGCGATCGACCTGCCATCGAGCGCGCGCAGCAGCAGCGAGCGCTGCGGGTGCGTGGAGGCGTCGTCGACGCTGATCCGGCCCTCGTCCACCAGCGACTGCACCAGCGTGTGGTCGTGCGTGATCTGGTAGAGCTCGCCGTCCCTCAGCAGGTAGCCGCGCGAGTCGCCGATGTGGCACACGGCCGCGTGCCCGTCGGACCACAGCAGCGCGGTCAGCGTGGTGCCCATGCCCTCGACCGCCGGGTTGGCGGCGATCATCTCCTGGAGGCGCGTGTTGGCGGTGGCGACCGCCGAGGACAGGGCCGCCAGCATGTCGCCGCCGTCCTGCTCGGAGTCGAGCTCGGCCATGGCCCTTATCGTCACGGTGGCGGCCACCTCGCCGGCCGCGTGGCCGCCCATCCCGTCCGCCACCGCGAGCAGGCGCGGCCCCGCATACGCCGCGTCCTCGTTCCCTTCGCGGAGGAGGCCGACGTCAGAACGTATCGCGTAGCGGAGTACTAGTGTCATCTGCGCAGTTCCAGAACGGTCTTACCGATGCGGATCGGCACGCCCAGCGGCACAGGCGTCGGCCGCGTCACCTTCTGCCGGTCCAGGTAGGTGCCGTTTGTCGACCCGAGATCTTCCACAATCCACTGACCGTCCTGCGGAAAAATCCGGGCATGTCGGCTTGAAGCGTAGTCGTCGTTGAGAACTAGTGTGGCATCATTCGACCGCCCGAGCGTGATCTGCTGCTGAGCGAGATCAAGGCTAGTGCCCTTCAGCGCGCCGGCGGTGACAACGAGGAATCGCGGCGAGCCGCGGCTGGGCCGGGTGGGCTTGGTGGCCCTTGGCTGGCGCGGCGGCCGGATGGTCTGCTGCTGGCGCGCCCTGGCGCGGCGGGACGTGGTCGGGCCGCCGAGCAGGTCGGTGCGGACCACGCCGATGGCGGCGATCACGAACAGCCACAGGACGGCCAGGAAGGCCACCCTGATGATGGTGAGGGACAGCTCGCTCATCCGCGTCCTCGCCTCGGACCCTAGTAGCCGGTGCCTGCGTAGCCACTGCCCTGGCCGTCCAGGCGATCCTGCCGGAAGACCAGGGTTGTACGGCCCAGCGAAACGTGGGTACCGTCGCTGAGCACGACCCGCCTGACCGGCTGGCCGTTCACGAACGTACCGTTCGTGGAGCCTAGGTCCACGAGGACGACCTGGTCATTCTCCACTCGCAGCTCCGCGTGGTGCCTGGACACGCCGGGATCCACCAGCCGGAGATCACAGTCCGTGCCGCGGCCGAGCAGCGTCACCGGGGTCTGCAGCTCGTAGGTGCGCTGCTCGTCGGGTCCGGGACGGCCGCCAGGTCCCGGTGCCCCCGGGCCGGAGACGATGAGCCGGGGGTGGCCAGGGAATCCCCGCCCGCGCGCCCTGGGCAGGTCGCTGGCGGGCAGCCGGATCTCGCCGCCCTCGATGGTCGTGCCGCGGATGACGCCCGACCGGATCCGGAACGTGCCCGTGGTCAGGTCCCCCACGCCCTCGAACCGCATCCGCACCGGCCCGACGAACGAGTAACCCTGCTCCTTGGCGTAGTCCCTGGCCAGGTTGGCCAGCTCGACCCCCAGACTCTCGGCGTACACGTTAAGGCGATCGTGGTCGCTTTCCGCCAGCTCGACGACGAAGTCGTTCGGCACCAGGGTGCGGCCCTGGGCCACGATGGCGGCCCTGTCGTCCATCTCCCGCTGCACCGCGCTGGCCACTTCGACCGGTTGCAACTCGGACTTGAAGGCGCGCGCGAAAGCACCCTCTACCATGCCTTCAAGCCGACGCTCGAAGCGCTGCAGAACTCCCAACGTGCCACCTCCCTTCCGTCCCTTGCCCCTGATCGTATCCGGGGCGCGGGAGCGCTCGCGGTCGTGCTAACCTAACTCGTTGCCCCGGGCGGGTGGCGGAACGGCAGACGCGCACGGTTCAGGTCCGTGTGTCCGAAAGGACGTGAGGGTTCAAATCCCTCCTCGCCCACTGATGTATCTACCCAGGCCGGCCCTTTTACTCGGGTCGGCCCTTTTTACTCGGGCCGGCGGCCGGCGCGGTGACTCTCCCGCTAACGGCACGACGATCACGGGGCAGTCGGCGTGGCGGGCAAGCCAGCCAGGCACCGAGCCCGCGATGCGGTGCCAGAAATGCGTCGGCGCGCCGATCACCAGCGCGTCGGCGGTGAATTCCCCGGCGGCCGCGGCGAGTTCCCGAGCCGGGCTGCCGCGCCTGGTACGGACGTGCACGTCCACCTCGGCGTCCTTGATGTGCCCCGTCACCTGCTCAATCTCGCCGAGAAGCCACCGCTCAAGCGCCTCGGTATCCCGCGGCACGCCCACCACCTGCCCGGTCAGCGGCTCGCAGTACACGCCGGAGGAGCAGACGTACACCACGAGCAGCGGCCGGCCGAGCCGCCTGGCCACCCCGGCCGCGTAGGCCAGGGCGTTGCGGCTGGACGCCGAGCCGTCGTAGCCCGCGATGACCGGGTGCTCAAGCCGGAGCGCGGACGCACTCGAAGGACCCTGCGCCGAAGGGTCCTGGGCCGGGGGACCCTGCCGCCCGGGCTCGCGCCGCTGCGCCCGGCGCCGCTCCGGCCCGGACTGCGACGGTCTTGGCTCTGCCTGGTCCATGGTCCGCGTCCTAGCGGAAAACCGCATTCTGGTCAGCCATACCGAGATGGATGCCCCGGATGAACGGTGTTAGTCGTATTTGAAAAGTACTATAAGTCAGCCGGCCCACATGGTGAGTATCCCCGACCGCGCGGGTTTCGTGCCCCGTCGTTCGTGACGTGGCACGATGTTCAGGTGACCGCACACCAGGCGGAGGCGATCAGCAACCGTACGGACGCGACCGCGCGTGCCGTGATCGAATGCGCGGCCGACGCGATCGTGGCCTTCGGCACCGACCGTACCGTGCTGTTGTGGAACCCGGCCGCCGAGCGGATGTTCGGCTGGACCGCGCCGGAGGTGGTGGGCCTTGAGCCGCCGATCATCCCGGAGGAACTGAAGGCGGAGCACAACGCCGTCCTGGAGCGGGTGCGCGGCGGCGGGCAGATCTCCTTCGCGACCCGCAGGATCCGCAAGGACAACACGGTCATCGACCTGCGGATCGACACCAGCGCGCTGATCAACGGCCTGGGCGAGGTAACCGGCTGGGTGAACGTCTGCCACCAGACCGGTGAGGACGACGTGGCGAGGCACTACATGGCCGAGCGCGCCCGGGTGGTCCGCAGGCTCGGCGACGTGGTCGCCGACATGAACGCCCAGCGCGACCTCGAATCGGTGCTGGACCGCATCGCCGCCAGCCTGAGGGAGCTGACAAGCGCCGACGCCGGCGGGTTCGTGCTCATCGAGGACGACATGCTCAGGCTGGTCAGCACGGCGGGGCTGCCCGCACGGCTGCGCGGCCGGACCGCCACGCTGTCCAAGAGCCTGGTCGGCGAGCTCATGCAGTCGGGCAAGACGGTGATGATGGCGACCGGCGAATCGGGCGGCTTCGACGACTTGATCTGGTCGGCGCTGCCCGGCCTGCACACGATCGCGCTGAGCCTGTCGCATGTGGCGGGCAAGCCCTACGGCGCCCTGTACGCGCTGTACAGCAGGCGCAAGCTGAGCCATGTCGAGCTGGAGCTGCTCGAGCTGCTGGCCGGCCACGCCGGCGTGGCCCTGACCAACGCGATGGCGTTCGAGGAGGTCGTCAGGCAGCGGGCGCACGAGCGCGCGGTCATCGACGGCAGCGCCGACGGCATCGCCGTGCTCGACGACGCCGGGCTGGTGCGGGAGTGGAATCCGGCCGCGCACCGCATCACCGGGACGCCCGCGCCGGCGGCGATCGGCAAGCCGCCGCCGTTCCAGTTGCCCGAGTCGGGGGCGACGCTCACCCATAAGCTGCCGAACGGGAGGTGGCTCGACGTCCTGTGCACGTCGCTGCCGGACGGCGGGGAGCTCGTGATCGACTTCCGCGACGTGACCGCCGCCAAGGAACTCGAGGAGGCCAAGGACCTGTTCCTCGCCACCACCAGCCACGAGCTGCGCACGCCGATCACCGTCGTGCAGGGCTTCGCGAGCACCCTGGCCAGCCGGTGGGACCAGCTCGCCGATCCCGAACGGCGCGCCGCCGTGGACACGATCGCCGAGCGGGCCGGTTCGCTCGGCAGGCTGGTCGAGCAGCTGCTGCTCGGCTCGCGCGCGGGCGCGGACCAGCTGCCGGTCAGCAACGGCCCGTTCGACCTGGGCGCCGTGCTGCGCGGCGCGACCACCGCGTTCCGGCCCCTGTCGGACAAGCACGTCGTGGTGGCCGACATCCCCGCCGACCTGCCCGCCGCGAGCGGCGACACGATGGCCACCGACATCATCGTCGGGCAGCTGCTCGAGAACGCCTTCAAGTACTCGCCCGACGGCGGCACCGTGCGGGTGGGAGCCCGGTTGACCGAGGCGGGAGAGGCCGGCCGGAGCTGGATCGAGGTGACGGTGGAGGACGAGGGCATCGGCATCGCCAACGGCGATCACGAGCGGATCTTCGACCGGTTCGTCCAGGGCGAGACCGGCGACCGCCGCAGGTTCGGCGGCGTCGGCATCGGCTTGTTCATCGTCCGCCGGCTGGCGCAGGCCCAGCACGGCGAGGTGACCGCGAGCTCGCGCCCGTCCGGCGGGACGCTCATGTGCCTGCGGCTGCGGCCCGCCGAGGACTAGGCGCCTGCCTCAGGCGCCGTGGTCGTTGTCCTGGACCTTGTCGCGCTTGCGCGGCTCGCCGCCGGTGGCCTCCAGGTAGGCGTCGACCACGGCGGGCACGTCGTAGCCCTGCATCATGATCTTGCCCTTCTCCAGCCAGATGACCCGGTTGCAGCTCGCCTCGATCTCGGCCAGGTTGTGCGCGACAAGGAAAACGGTGCCCGCCTCCCCGCGCAACTCCATGATCTTCTCGTGGCTCTTGGCGCGGAAGTTCGCGTCGCCGGTGGCCAGCGCCTCGTCGATCATCAAGATCTCGTGGCTCTTGGCGGACGCGATCGAGAACCGCAGCCGCTGCGCCATGCCGGTGGAGTAGGTGCGCATCGGGTAGTCGATGAAGTTGCCGACGCCGGAGAAGTCCACGATCGACTGATAGCGGTCCTTGACCTCCTGCGGGCTCATGCCCATGGCGAGGCAGCCGAGCACCACGTTCCGCTCGCCGGTCAGGTCGTCGAGCAGCGCCGCGTTGACCCCGAGCAGTGCGGCCTGCCCGCTGGTGTAGACGCAGCCCTGCTCGGGCGGAAGCAGGCCGGCGACCGCCTGCAGCAAGGTCGACTTGCCCGAGCCGTTCCTGCCGATGATCCCGATCGCGTCGCCGTGGTTGACCACGAACGAGACGCCCCTGATCGCGTGCACCTCGCGGATCGAGGGGCGGCGCTGCCGCTTCATCACCCGCATCAGCGCGGTCGCCGCGGTGCCCTTGTCGCCGCCCGCGCCGTAGACGCGGTAGACGACGTGCAGGTCGTCCACGACCACGGTCGGGTCTGCCACGCTAGCCACGGCCATACTTCGTCTCCGCCTGCCAGAAGAACACGTATCCCACCACGATCGCCACGATCGCCCACCCGGCTCCTAGCAGCCACAACTCGTTCATCGTGACGGTTCCGTGGCAGTAGGCGCTGTTCTCCAGGTGGGTACCCTTAAGGTCGTAGAGCTGACACAGCGCGGCGTTGTATGGCTTGCTGCCCGGCCAGCCCTCCCGCTGGGTGGCGAGGATCGCGTTGCGCACCAGGTCGATGAAGACCGCGGCCGGGTTGATCTGCAGCAGGTAGCCCACGGTCGGGTGCTTCCTGTCGAAGCTGACCGTGGAGATGCTGTACATGACCCCGGAGCAGTACATCCAGGTCCGCACGAGGAACGGCATCAGCTGGCTGAAGTCGTCCGCGCCCGCGCCCAGCCTGGCCAGGAACAGGCCCATCCCGATGTTGAACACGGCCTGGATCAGCAGGGCGGGGATGGCGAGCAGCCAGTACCAGGTCAGCGGCTCGCCGGTGGCCAGCACGATGACGGTGAGCACCACCAGCGACATGGCCAGCTGTTCGAGCTCGATCAGCACGTAGCCGATCGGCAGGCAGGCACGCGGGAACGGCAGCGCCCTGATCAGCGGCAGGCTGTCCGGGATCACCCGGGACGTGGTGATGAACGCCCGCTGGGTGAAGTTGAAGACGAAGATGCCGGTGATGAGGAAGTCGAGGAACTTCGGCACGCCGCGGCTGGTGTCCAGGATGATGCCGAAGATCAGGTAATAGACGGCCGCGTTCAGCAGCGGGGTGAGCACCTGCCACAGCTGGCCGAGCCTGGCCTCGGTGTACATGGCGACGTTGCGCGCGGTGGCGAAGCCGACGATGAAGTGCCGCCGCGCCCAGAGCTGGCCGGCATAGGCAAACACGCCGGGCCTGGCGGCGCTCGGCCGCAGCCGGTACCTGGCGGCAAGCTCGGCCAGCGGCTCATCCGGCAGATCGGCCTGGCTCACCTCGGGGGGCGTCAGGTCGTCGGTCAGGGTGCCCGGGCCACCCTGATCACGTGCTCGCTCCCTCATGCGCGCGAGCCTATGGCGCGCTGGCCGATGCGCGCACTCCGGGATGAACTGACAACCACCACGGACAGACGTTACCGTGCCCGCGGCAGGTGTCGGTGCCGTCACGGGTTTCTGCTGGGACGTCGTTATCACTGCGATATCTGGAGTACTCATGTGTTTCCCGGGGGTCCTGACGGGGCATTTCCGCACGTACCGGGTTCGCACAGGCCGGACGTCCGGCCGGGCCGACATGGAGGTGACTTAAGGCGAGCGTCCTACTGCTCCCGTTCGCTGCCGCGAGCGTCGGCGAGGCCCGCCGCCGCTTGGTGTCCGATCTCATCGCGGCGGGCATTTACGGCACCGAAGTCGGCGACGCGGCGCTCGTCGTCAGCGAACTGCTCAGCAACGCGTTGCGGCACGCGGCGCCGCTGCCCGGCGGCAAGGTCCGGGTTGGCTGGCGCTTGGACGCGGGGAGCCTGCGGGTCTCGGTCAGCGACGGCGGCGCGCAAACCCGGCCCGAGCTGGGCCAGCCCACTCAGTCCGCGACCAGCGGCCGGGGCCTGAGGATCGTGGAGCGGCTGTCGCGGTGCTGGGGAGCGCTGACCGACGACGACGGCACCACGGTCTGGGCGGAGGTGCCGATCCCGCCGATGACGCCGGTCAGCGTGTCCGGGTCGAGCAGATCTGGCAACCGTTTGACTTAGCTGCCTGGCTTCTGCGCCCGTGGCGCGGTAGGGTTCGGCTCGTGGAGCTAAATGTCTCAAGCCGATTTCACGATGATCACACGATCGTGACCATTTGCGGCGAGATCGATCTCTATACCGCTCCGCGCCTGCACAGCGAACTCGTCGCCGTCATGGCCGAAGGCATGCCCACGCGGGTGATCGTCGACATGTCCGGCGTGGAATTCTGCGACTCGACCGGTATGAACGTGCTGCTGTCCTGCCTGCGCCGGGCGCGCGAGCGGGGCGGCGAGCTCGAAATCGCCACCCCCAAGCCCGCGGTGCGCAAGATCCTTCAGGTGACCGGGCTCGACGCGGTGTTCACCCTGGTCAACACCGATACGCTGGCGCCCGCCGCGCCGGTCGGGCTGAACCGGCCGAACCCGGCTGTGCCGCGCAACTAGGCCCGTTGGCCTAGGATCGGCCCCATGTCAGATGGGTCGCCGGCCGACGGCGTCGCGGTGGTCATCCCGGCGCGGGACGAGGCCGATCGCATCCAGGCGACGGTGAGCGCCGCGGCGCAGCTTCCAGGCGTGGGACTCGTGGTGGTCGTGGACGACGGCTCGCGGGACGGCACCGCCGCCGCGGCCAGGCGGGCAGGCGCGGCCGTCATGCGGCACGCAAGGAACAGGGGCAAGGGCGCCGCCATGGAGACCGGGGCCGAGGCGGTTCGCCTGCTCGACCAGCGCGAACACCGGGACGCTCCCAGGCACCTGCTGTTCCTCGACGCCGACCTCGCCGGCACGGCCGCGATGGCCGGGCCGCTGATCGAGCCGGTGGCCGCGGGGAAGGCCGACATGACGATCGCCTTCTTCGCCGCGACCGTGAAGCTCGGCGGGCACGGCCTGGTGGTCGGGCTGTCCGGGGCCGGCATCCGCCGGGCCACCGGCTGGCAGCCGACCCAGCCGCTGAACGGACAGCGGTGCCTGACCCGCGCGGCGTTCGAGGCCGCCCGGCCGCTCGCGCACGGCTGGGGCGCGGAGACCGGGCTCACCATCGACTTGTTGCGCAAGGGGCTGCGGGTCACCGAGGTCGAGGTAGACCTCGCGCACCGCGCGACCGGCACCGGCCTGCGGGCCCAGCTGCACCGCGCGCACCAGCTGGCCGACGTCGCCCGGGCGCTCGCCGCGCGACCATGACCAGGCGGTCGCGCGATCGCACGGGACGCGCGGGGCTGGCGGCGATCGGGGTCAGCGTCGCGCTCACCGTCGCCGTCGCGGCGGCCGGGCCCTCGGTCATGGAGCCGGCGCTGCCCGGCAGGCCCGGGCAGCCGCCCTGGTCGCTCGGCGCGCATCCGTCGCCGTACCTTGTCGTCGGGCTGACCGCGGCCGCGCTGGCCGCCGGGACGCTCGGGCTGGTGCTCGTGCTGCGGGCGGTCCGCCGCGGCTGGTCGGTCCCGGCCCGGTTCGTGCTGGTCGCCGGGCTCCTGGCGGCCGCCGCGCTGACGCTGCTGCCGCCGTTCGGGTCCTCCGATCAGCTGAGCTACGCGGCCTACGGCCGGATGCTCGTCACCGGCCACAATCCGTACACCACCACCCCCGCCCAGCTGGCCGCGCTCGGCGATCCCGTCGCGCGGGCCGTGCAGGACTGGTTCACCACCCCGTCGGTCTACGGGCCGCTCGCCACCGGGATCCAGGGACTGGCCTCGCTGCTCGGCGGCACCTCGGTGCGGCTCACCGTGTTCGTCCTCGGCCTGGTGAACCTGGCCGCCTTCGCGGTCACCGCGCTACTGCTGCACCGCATGACGCGGGGCGACCCGGTCCGGCAGCTGCGCGCCGCGGTGCTGTGGGCCTGCAACCCGCTGCTGCTGCAGGTGCTTGTCGCCGGCGCCCACGTGGACGGCCAGGCGGCGGTCTTCGGCGTGGCCGCGGTCGCGGTTCTCTTCGGCCCGTGGACTCCCGCCGGTCGGCCTGCCGGGATCCCGACCCTGCCTCGCTCACTGGCCTCCGGGGCGCTGGTCGGGCTCGGGTTCGCGGTCAAGGTCTCGGACGTGCTGATCGGACTGGGGCTGGCGGCCGCGCTCGTGCTCGGGCTGCGGCCCGCCTGGCGCCGGATGCTGCCGGTGCTCGCCGCGTTCGGAGCGGGGTTCCTGGCGATCGCGGGCGCGGCGGTGGCGATCGGCGGGTCGGCGATGCTCGACCAGTCGTCGCGGGCCAGCGACATGGTCTCGATCGGCTCGCCGTGGCGGGTGATAAGGAGCGGCATCCATCTGGTGGTGGGCGGCTCGGCCGCCACCGACATCGTCAAGGCCGGGGCGATCGCGCTCGCGGTGGTGCTAGCGGTACTGCTGGTCCGCGGGCTGCCCTGCGTGCCCGCGCGGCCCGCGGCCGGCCCGGAGCGCGCCGGGTCCGCGGCCGGCCCGGAGCGCGCGGGGTACGCGGCCGCCGGCGTGGTCTTCGCGTTCGTGCTCGCCTGGCTGTTCGCCTGGCCCTACGTGCTGCCGTGGTACGACACGCTGGCGTGGGCGCTGCTGCCGCTCGTCCCGCTCGGGGCCGCATCGGCGACCGGGGCCGGGGCCAGCCTGGACTGGATCTACTGGCTGGTGCTCGCGCGGACCGCGGCGCTCGGCTTCGGCTACCTGCCCGCGCGGCAGGCGGACGTGACGCTGCCGGCCGGCCTGACCTGGCTGCAGCCGGTGATCAGGCACGGGGTTACCCCCGCCGTGCTGGCCGCGGCGACGGCGTGGCTGATAATCCTGATGCTGCGCTCACGGTCGTCCGGGCCGCTGCTGCCGGACGGGACCGGGGGCGCCGCGCTCGCTGCGGACCCGGCGGTCACCACCCCAGGGGCGGCGAGGCCGACGTGAGCACCGCCACCGGGGTCCCTGCCGAGGCCGGCGCGCGCCGCGGGGCCGCGGCCTGGCCCGGGCGGATCGCCGCCCGGATCGCCGCCCGGCTGGAGGCGCTGTCGCCGCGGGCCGTCGCGGTGCTCGGGGTGCTCGCCTGGATCGCGGCGCTGGCCGCCGTCGAGCCGCTGGTGCGCGGCTACCTGACCAACGCGCCCGACCAGCGGATGGTCGACCTCGACGTGTACCGCACCGGCGGGCTGAGCGTGCTGTGGGGACAGCCGCTCTACACCATGCTGACCCAGCCGCCGCAGCTGCTCGCCTTCACCTATCCGCCGGTCGCGGCGCTGTTCGCGGTGCCGCTCGCGCTGATTTCCTGGCCGGCCGCGCAGCTGGCATGGCTCCTTTTTATCTATGTGCCGCTCGTGGTCGTGCTTGCCTTCGCCTTCGGCCCGCTGCTGCGGCGCGCCGGGCGGATGCGGGCGGTCCTGCTGGCCGCGCTGTTCGCCGGGTGCGCGTACCTGTTCCCGATGCGGGACGAGATCCGGTTCGGCCAGGTGGACGTGGTGCTGCTCGCGCTGGCGGTGGCGGACTGCGCGGCCGCCGCGCCGCGCTGGCCGCGGGGCGCGCTTGTCGGGCTGGCCACCGCGATCAAGCTGGTACCCGGGATCTTCATCGTGTACCTGTGGCTGTCGGGCCGGCGCCGCGCCGCGCTGACCGCGCTGGCGGCGGCGGTGGCCTGGACGATCGGCGCCTGGCTGCTGCTGCCGCAGGACTCGAGGACCTACTGGACCAGCGCGGTGTTCAGCCCCGGGCGGCTCGGGTCCAACTCAGGCACGTCCAACCAGTCGCTGCGCGGCATGCTGCTGCGGGCGTTCCTGCCCGGCCAGGCGCCGGGCGCGGTATGGGTCGCAGTCGCCGCGGTGGTCGCGGTCGCCGGGTTCGCCGTGGTCCGGCGGCTTGTCCTGCAGGGACGTGAGATGGAGGGCATCGCCGTCACCGGCCTGCTCGGCGTGCTGCTCTCGCCGGTCTCGTGGATTCACTACTTCGTCGTCGTGGTGGTGGTGCTCGGCGCGATCCTGGCAGACGGCCGGTCGGTGCGGCGGGCCGTCATCGCGGCGGCGACCGCAGCCTATTTCTACCTGACCATCCCCTGGTGGGGGCAGTCGCTGCTGGGCGCGGGCGGCGTGCCGACGCCGGTGGCGCGGATCGTGCAAGACGGCTTCGGCATTGCCGCGCTTGTGCTGATCGCGATCATCGCCACGCTGCGGCGCTGGCATGATGTGCACTATGCCGTACGCCTACCTAGGACCTGAGGGCACCTTCTGCCAGGCGGCGCTTGCCGCCGTCGACCCCGGTGCCGAGCCACTGCCCTGCCCGACGATCCAGGCCGTGCTCGCCGCGGTGCGCGGCGGAGCGGCCGAACGCGCGGTGGTGCCGATAGAAAGTTCGGTGGAGGGGGTCGTCACCGCAACCCTGGACGACCTGGCCACCGGCGACGGCCTGGTCATCGTCGCCGAACTGCAGATTCCGATCGCGTTCGCGCTGCTGGCACGGCCAGGAACCGGGCTCGGCGACATCAAGAAGGTGGGCGGCCATCCGCAGGCCATGCCGCAGTGCCGCGGCTGGCTCGCCGCCAACCTGCCGGACAGCGAATGGGTCCCGGTCGCGTCCAACGCGGAGGCCGCCCGTCTCGCGGCCGACGGGCAGCTCGACGCCGCGCTGGCGGGCGCGTTCGCCGCGGACATGTACGGCCTCGAGGTTCTCGCCGCGGAGGTGCATGACCGGGCCAACGCGGTCACCAGGTTCGTCGTGGTGTCGCCGCCCGGCCCGCTGCCCGCGCGCACCGGGTCTGACCGGACGTCGCTGGCGGCCTTCCTGGTCGAGGATCACCCGGGCGCGCTGCTCGAGATCCTCACCGAGTTCGCCGTCCGCGGCATCAACCTGACCACGATCCAGTCCCGGCCCACCGGCGACCGGCTCGGCCAGTACTACTTCTTCATCGACTGCGAAGGGCACGTGGACGACGCCCGGGTGGGCGAGGCGCTGATGGGCCTGCGCCGGGTGTGCGCCGACGTCCGGTTCCTCGGCAGCTATGCCAGGTGCGACGGCGCCGCCACCCACGTCAGGGCAGGCACGTCCGACGCCGAGTTCGCCGAGGCCGCCGCCTGGCTGGGCCGCCTGCGGTTCGGCCGGCCCTAGCCCCCACCAGGCGCAGCCTTGCGGTGACCGCGCACCACCCTTCGTTCGGAAGAAAGGGCAGTAGCGCCCAGCGCCCGGTACCGCGCTGCGGAATGAAACCCCGCTTTCAGCACCACAGGAGGTAGTGGAACCGGGGTTTCATTCCCCTCGAGCCGCGGCCCAGGCGCCCCGGCTGCACCGCAAACCGTTCAGCGTCACACTGGCACCACGTCTGGGGCGGCCGCGGGGGGACGAAGCGGGCCACCGGTTACCGAAGACAGGGCTTGTGGGGCACAGGCCCCCCATTCCGGGGCGCTGCAGGCGGTGGCCAATGGGGCGATCGTGGGCGGGCGGCGGCACTGGATCTGGCTTTACAGGTAGGGGCTGGAGCCCGGGCGCTGCTGGGGCGGGGTGTCCTGCTCGGGCGGTATCATGCCGGGCGGGAGGGCGCGGCGCATCTGCTCGAGCTGGGCGCGGGCCGCCATCTGCTGCGCGAACAGCGTGGTCTGGATGCCGTGGAACAGGCCCTCGAGCCAGCCGACCAGCTGGGCCTGGGCGACTCGCAGCTCGGCCTCGCTGGGCACCTCGGCCTCGTCGAACGGCAGCGACAGCCGCTCCAGCTCGCTGACCAGCTCGGGGGCGAGCCCGTCCTCGAGTTCCTTGATCGAGCTTGAGTGGATCTCCTTGAGCCTGGCCCGGCTCTTCTCGTCAAGCGGCGCGGCCCTGACCTCCTCGAGCAGCTGCCTGATCATGCTGCCGATCCGCATGACCTTGGCCGGCTGCTCGACCATCTCGGTGACCGGGCGCTCGCCCTCGCCCGACTGCTCTCCGGCCATGGCGATGCCGTCCGGACCCACCACCAGGACCTGCGGGTGGTCTTGCGACTCTGGGTTCATCCCCTTAGTCTGGCCGATCCGGCCGGCTGCTAGGGCAGACGGGGTCAGTTTGGCAGCAGCAGGATCTTGCCGACGTGCTCGCTGCCGGCCATCACCCGGTGCGCCTGCGCCGCCTGCGACATGGGCAGCTCCCTGTCGATGACGGCGGCCACCTTTCCCGCGCCGATCAGCGGCCAGACGTTGTCGCGGACGGCGGCCACGATCGCGGCCTTCTCGTTGACCGGCCGCGCGCGCAGCGTCGTCGCGTGGATGCTGGCGCGCTTGGCGGCCAGGATGCCAAGGTCGATCTGGGCCCGGGTGCCGCCCTGGTGGCCGATGATGACCAGGCGGCCCCCTGTGGCCAGCGCGGCCATGTTGCGCTCGAGGTAGCTCGCGCCCATGATGTCCAGGATCACGTCGGCGCCGTGCCCCGCGGTGGCCTCGAGCGTGGCCGCCACGAAGTCCTCGGTGTGATAGTCGATGGCGATCTCGGCGCCCAGTTCGCGGCAGCGGGCCAGCTTCTCCGGCGATCCCGCGGTGCAGCCGACCCTGGCGCCGAACGCCCTGCCAAGCTGGATCGCTATCGTGCCGATCCCGCTCGCGCCGCCGTGCACGAGCAGCGTCTCGCCCGCGCGCAGCCCGGCGATCTGGAAGACGTTCGAGTACACGGTGCACGCGGCCTCGGGGAACGCGGCGGCGGCGGTCATGGCCACGTTGCCGGGAACGGGCAGCAGCTGTCCCTCTGGCACCGCGACCTGCTCCGCGTAACCGCCGCCGGACAGCAGCGCGCACACCTCGTCGCCCGGCCGCCAGCCGGTGACGTCGGCGCTGACGGCACGTATCCGGCCCGAGCACTCCAGGCCCGGGTACGGCGGCGCACCGGGCGGCGGCGGGTAAAACCCCCGCCGCTGCAGCAGGTCCGCGCGATTGACACCGCAGGCGGCGACGTCGATGACCACTTCGCCTGGCCTGGCGACCGGGTCGGGGACCTCCAGCCAGTGCAGGACCTCGGGTTCGCCGGGCTCGGTGATGACGACGGCGTGCATGCGTGCCTCCCTGTGTTCGGTGCCAGTCTGCCAGCTGCGGTGTCCAGCGGTCTGCAGGCAGCGCCGACAACAGAATGCAATCAGAAGAGTGCATTGGGTATCGAAATCTGGGCAGATATGACTTACGCTTCGTATAGGAGTGTTTGCTCCTTGTGTTCACCCGCCCGTGAGGAGGGACGAGCCGTGACGACACATCATGATGCGCCGCAGACGTTCGGTGCGGACTCCCGCGACGAGGGGCGTCCCGGCGGGGAGTGGCCGGGCGGCGCGTTCGGCTCCTCGTGGGACCCGGCGTATCCGCATGAGCCGGATGCCGGGTATGACCCGGACGCGCGCTACGAGATCGGCGCGGGGTATGACCCGGACCCGCGGTACGAGCCAGGTGGCTGGTACAACCCGGACGCTGGGTACAACCCGGGCGCTGGGTACGAGGCGGGCGCTGGGTACGAGGCGGGCGCTGGGTACGAGGCGGAGGCGGGGTACGAGGCGGAGGCGGGGTACGCGCGGGGCTCGGGGTACGCGCCGTATCCCGGTTACCCGCCCGGCTACGCGCCCGAGGTGGGCCACGCGTACGCGCCCGGCTGGGGTTCGGCGACCGCGCTCGAACCGCTTCCCGAGCCGCCGGGGACGCCGTACGCGCCGGACGACGGGTTCTTGTCCGAGGAGGGCGCCGGCCCCGAGCACGGGGCGCAGGCCGGCGATTGGCTGCCGCACGGGGTCCGGCCGGCCGCGGGCTGGCGGCGGAACGTCTACCGGGCCAGCGGCGGGCTCGTCCGGTTCGGCAAATCGGCGGCCGTCATGCGGCACCGCGACCTCATCAGCCGGATCAGGACGCCAGTCGCGGGCGGTCATCACCGGATCGCGGTGCTGAGCCTGAAGGGCGGCGTTGGCAAGACCACGACCGCGGTCGGGCTCGGCGCCACGCTCGCGGCGTTCCGCGGCGACCGGGTGATCGCCGTCGACGCGAACCCGGATCGCGGCACGCTCTCGGACAAGGTCCGGCTGGA
>JASHTQ010000744.1 GCA_030040475.1 Streptosporangiaceae bacterium | reverse complement strand
GTTCCGACGTGGAGCGCTATACCCTTGCATTTGACCGACTGCGGGCCACTTCCCTGCACCCTGACGACTCAGTGCAGTTGATCGAGCAGGTAGCCAGCAGCTTGACGTAGCGCTACTGGGTAGAGGAGGTGCGCGGGATGACCGGGATCGACCTGTCCCGCGCTGAGTGGCGCAAGAGCAGCCACAGCAGCCAAAGCGGCAACTGCGTGGAAGTGGCTCGCAACCTGCCACGGCAAGTCGCCGTGCGCGACTCCAAGGATCCCGATGGAGCGATGTTGACGGTCTCATATGAGACATGGCGGTCGTTCATCAGCGGCCTCCACGCCTGACATCCGATCGTTGCGGCGAGTTAGTCACAGACGCCAAGTGATGTTTACTCGATCGGCGACAGTATCGCCTGAGCCGACGAGTATGACCTCGATAAGGACCAGGATGACCAGTCGCTTGTCGTCATCGTCGATGTCGTCCCAGATGGCGTCGGCAAGTTCTGCCAGCCGGTCGCTGCCGCCGAGCTCGCGGAATTCATCAATGTCCTCATCCGGCAGTACCGCAAAACCGCGGCACAGCGCGTCCGCCGCGCGGGTAAGGAGCATTGGCTCATTGGCAAGACGCTCCGCTATCAGCGCGTCGACATAGTTCTCCACGGCGTCTGCCTCGATTTCGCAGCCATGTGCCTCCGCCGCGGGTAGCGAGATTCGCTGCAGGTAACTCGTGACGTCCTCACCGAATGCGGTGCAGCGGGCGACGATCACTTGGTGTGCGATCTGGGCCAGCGCCATCAGGTAGCTCAGGGCAGCCTGCCGTTGCCGGATATTGGCGTCCAGGTCCGGGATCAACTCTTCACCGGAGCCGACGCCATCCAGCACCTCGGCATAGATGCGGACTGTGCACAGCGCCCGGTCCAACGCGCGGCGGTTCATGGTTTCCCTGGCGCAGACGCTCTCGGTGGCCTCGTCGACCGCAGCCACGATCGATTGCCCGCGTGCGCCGGCGAGTTCTCGGGCGCTCTCGGCGATGAGTTCCGAGACAACGGCATAGACGAGTACGCCTTGCCGGGCACGATCGAGATCCTCGATGAGTCCGGGCAAGTCCTCCGGGCTCACATGGACGGACGTGATCATGGCCAGGCCGAGGCGCACCGCATCGACCAGGGCTGCCTCGAAGTCCGGGGCCGGAACGCTCCCCGTCATCAGGACACGACGGCGGTGGCCCTCGCTACGTGGTTGCCGCTTTCGCCGACTGGCCTTGCCCATCTTGCATCCTTCCCGATTACCTCCATCCATCCTGGCATGACAAATAGTGACAGAAGTATTACGAATTGTCAGAGGTTCCTTGTCCGGCTGGTGGCATGTTTCCGGCCAGTCGGATACCGCTGGTTACCGCCACGATCCCGGTGTGGCGGTCTATCACTGATTAGCGATTTCACCGTTGGTCAACAGCAGACCCACGTGGCCATCAGCTCCCGTAGCCACCTCACGGTATCGGAGACGGATAGTGTTCGACGGGTTGGCCCCGCTCGGCGTCATAGTTAGGTTCCGTCATTGCGGCTGGGGCGCGCGGACGCATGACGTGAGATTGGATAGCTGATCGCCCATTCTTCTGCATTAAGTCGGGTGTCGTTTACTTCCAGGGGCTGACCGGCAGGGCTGGCAGCCAGTCGCAGGATCCGCAGTAGCGGTACGCCTGGAGGCAGCGCCAGCAACCTCGCTTCGACGGGACCGGGCATGCGGGAGGTGATGGCCTCGGTCCACCGAAGGGGTCCGTAGCCTGCGTCTTCGAGCCGGTCGTAGATACCGCCGCGGCCGGTCTCGGCGGCGGACAGGACGGGCAGTCCGGCGGAGAGGGCCGCGGGGATGTAGGAGGTGGCCAGCTGGGTTGCCTGTCCGGTAGCAGAATCGCCCATGACGCGGTCTCGGATAATCACCTCGGCGCCCGGGTCGAGGCCGAGCATGGCGGCGATGTCGTAGGGGACGGGGCCGCGGGACACTGAGGGAGGCTGGACTGGGCGCCAGCCTTGGGCGGTCTGGTCGAAGTAGTAGCCGAGTTCGTCCCGGTAGACCAGCCGGGAGCGATTGATTCGGCGCCTGGACGGACGATGCCGGACGACGGTTCCCCGGTGGCGGACGGGCTCAACCAGGCCCTCGGCGGCTAGCTGAGCGATCGCACGTCGTACCGGATCACGTCCGGTCCCGTGCGCCGCCATCAGCTCGGTCTCCTTCGGGATGGTCGAACCAGGCGGGTATTCGCCGCGTGCGATGCCCGCGCGCAGCGCCCCGGCAATGTCCTGCCACAGAACCACGGCCGAGCCTCCATGCATCAAATGAGATGCGATACATCCGGATGTATTGACAGGATCACCATCGCGATGGACTCTCCATACATACGGATCTATTCACCGATCCGGCTAGCATACGCCGGAAGATCAACATCGGACGCAGTAAGGGACCACCCGTGCATGAGCTGATCGCTGCACCATTTCTCGGGGAGTACTTCCTGTTGCGGCCCGGGGCGGGCAACGGAATTAAGCTGCCGCACGCCCGGCAGGAGGAACTCGCCTCGGCGCCGGCCAACATGCCGTGCCCGCGGTGGCTGGTGGAGGCGGCACATAAGGCTTTCGACCTGGACCTCGCTGGACTGCGGCTGGCAGAGGCGGTGCTGGTCCGCCGTGTATCGCCGCTGGGATACTCCCGTGCGTCGTATGAGCTGAACCTGGGGTGCAACTGGGATTGCGAGCATTGTTACCTCGGGCTGAAGCAGTTTCGCGGGCTGGCGTGGGATCAACGCGAGAAGTTGCTGCACACCATCTGCGACGCGGGAGTCGTCTATCTTCAGCTCACCGGTGGTGAACCGCTGATCGACAAGCTGTTCTGCGACACATACGGACTGGCCTGGCAGCTCGGGATGATGCTGCACATTTCCACCAACGGCTCCCGCCTGCACAACCCGCGCATCCGCGACCTACTGGCCGCATGTCCGCCGTACCGGATCACGGTCAGCATGTACGGGGCAACCGAGGCCAGCTACGACGCGCTGGTGCGCCGCCCCGGAGCGTTCAGGCTGTTCTCCCGCGGCATGGCCGCGGCACTGGACGCCGACCTGCCGCTGCGCATGAACATCGTGCTGACCAGGACCAACGCGCACGAGCAGGACGCGATGATCGCGATGGCCGAACGGTGGGGGCTGAGATACCAGGTGTACTCCAACCTCTCCCCTACGATCTACGGCGGCGGCGAGGTCCTGCCCGCGCAGTCGGTCCAGCACCTGAAGGCCCGCAAGCCCTTCACCGGCTGCAACGCCGGGCATACGTTCTTCCACGTCGACCCGCACGGCCGCGCGAGCATCTGCAAGGTCGGCCGCGACGAGCAGATCAGCCTGGTCGACGAGGGCGCCGAGGGCCTGGCCCGGATGGGGGCCATAGCGGACAAGCTGATGCTCCGATCGGGGGGATGCTCCGGCTGCGCGCTGTCCGGCACCTGCACCGTATGCCGTCCGTTGGCGAAGCTCTACCAGCAGGCGAAGGCGCCCTTGGAGTACTACTGCCAGCACGGAAGGAGAAAGGTGTCATGACCGCAGTCATGGTCGAGATCGGGCGCCGGCCTGGCGACACGAACACGCCGCAGGAGGCTGGAGCTGGAAGTCTGGAGTACGTTCCTGACCTGGACGTTTATCTTGAGCACGCGATGTGTGCGTGCAACGCGAGCGACGATAACCCGTACTGATCCCCGGCGCCGCTAGAATCGCCGCAGGTTCAGCGCCGCTGAGCCTGACCCGCGGCCTTTCGCTGGGGGGAGCGTGCGCCACACGGACTGGGACGGGCTTGAGGCGCCGGTGCGCCGCGCGATCGAGGCGCGCATGGGTCTGGTGCGCACTACCCATACCGTCAGTGCGGGCCTCAACTCGGAACTCGCCGTGGTCCTGGGCACCGATGCTGGAGCCGTGTTCGTCAAGGGATTGCGCCTGAATCACCCCGGGGTGGCCCGGCAGCGGCGCGAGGCGATGATCAATCCGCACGTGCGGGCGGTTGCCCCGCGGCTGCTTTGGCACGATCAGGCGGCGGGCTGGGACCTGCTGGCCTTCGAGTACGTCGGCGGCGCCCGGCACGCCGACTACCGTCCCGGCTCCCCGGACCTGCCGCTGGTCATCAGCGCGATGCACCGCCTGGCGGCGATCGGGTGCCCCGACCTCCCGGTCAAACAGGCAAGGCAGCGGTGGGCCGCGTACGTCGACCGCGAGGCCGACCTGGATCTGCTCGACGGCGACACGCTGCTGCACACCGACTTCAACCCGCTGAACATCCTCATCGGCCCGGATCGGACCTGGATCATCGACTGGGCCTGGCCCACCCGCGGCGCCGCGTTCATCGACGCCGCGTGCTTCCTGATCCGGGCAATGACGGCCGGCCACAACGCCGCCCAGGCCGAGGCCCTGGCTTCCACGTGCGCAGGCTGGCAGCAGGCACCGGCGGCCGCCATTGACGTCTTCGCCCTCGCCAGCACCCGACTCTACGACGAGATCGCCCGCAATGACCCCCAGCCGTTCAAGCAGAACCTGTCCGCCGCCGCCCGCGAATGGGTACGCTACCGGTTGCAGTTATGGGGGCAGGTCGACGAGGGGGCGTAGCCGTACTGCATCAAGAGCGGTACGGTGATGCGAGACATTGAAAATGCGGTGTGACCGTAGATAAAAGGCGCAGGGCCTGTTCCTGGAGGTGCGCGCTGGGCTGCGAATGGTGCCTGGACCAGAACAATCATCAAGGCTGGTACGGTGAATCTTTCATACGTGCGCTCGCGTCCGCTGCCGGCCTTCAGGTTTACAAGGCAGAACCTGATTGCACCGGGATCGACTTCATCATCAGTGCCACCCGTCAGATCGACGGCGATTTTCCCGCGATAATGGTCCAGGTCAAGTCGTGGTCAGTGCCGGTGGAGCGGAGCGGCGGCTGGCGCTATGATCGCCTGACCCAGAAACGATTCAACGCGCTGGCCGGACGAAACCGGCGGTTCCCGACCTTCTTGTTCCTGGTGATAGTGCCACCCGAGACCACGCTCTACGCCAGCGTCGACGAGGCTGCGCTCAGACTTAGCCGTGCGGCCTACTGGCTCTCGCTCGCCGAGTACGAGCAATTCCCGGACGCCGTCTGTGATCGGCGGGTACCGGTCGTCGTTCCCCGACAGAACTTGCTGACAGTGGAGACGCTCGTGGCCCTCTGTGAGGGCAGAGAATTGCCGGAAAGAAGATCGTCATGACCGAACCCGGCATGGCGGTCGACCCCGCTCATCTTAACGGCTACCTGGCGAGCATGGGATGGCGCAGGGAAGGCACTTCGCGCGGCGCGCTCCTCTGGCAGCTAGAACCCGATTGCACGCTGATCGTGCCAGAGCGCCGCGAATTCGTCGACGATGATCAGCTGCTGATTCAGGCTGTCCGGCGGCTGGCCGCATTCGAAGAAAGGCCGGAGCCGGATGTCGTGCTCGACATCAGCGAGCCGATGGTCGATTCGCAGTTCTATCGGATGCATCCTGATACTCCGTCGGGCACCATCCCGCTGCCTGCGGGACTAACTGCCGTGCGGGCGGTCCACGATCTCATGAGGGCGACCGCGATCATGACCGAACAAGGACCGCAGCTTCTTATCGAGGGACGCCGGAGTGCGGTGGTTGATTCGTTCCTCCGGAGCGTGAGCCTGGGCAGCGCACGTCCCGGTAGCTACGTGCTGACCTCACGCGTGCCGGTGGGAGGCAGCGCACCCGCAGATGCCGACTTGCAACTCGACCTGCTGACAGCACCGTTGCAGGAGACCGCTGGTGCCCGCGACCGGCTTGCTGGCCGCGAGGTGGTGTCTGCGCTGCACCGGGCGGTCCAGGTCGCTCATGCGATCGCCGCCAGAGTGTTGCGGGCACAGAGCCAATTCAGCGACTTTTACGACGCTGTAGAGCAGGGTCTGTCCGCGAACCTCTGCAGAGCGCTCGCGGACCTCGGTTCGTTTGGCAGACGCCAGCCCGCCGGATACCGGGCGTTCGAGATTGGCTTCGCCTGGGCTCGCGGGATGCCGAGCGAGGAGCCGTCCGATCCGGTTTCGTTCAGCGAGAATATGGTGGGTCTCCTGGCGCGGGCGGGCGACGAACTCGCCGAAGTGGCCAGATCGGGATGGGCGCGAATCGTAGGGCGGGTGGAAACCTTCCACGAGGGAATCGAAGAGCAGCAGAGAATAAGGATTTTCGGTGAACTGCGCACAGAGAAGGGAGAGGTTCTCGGTCATCGATCGATCTGGGTCACCGTCAGCACCGCCCAATATGAGGCTGCGTGGGAGGCGCAGCGTCACGGCTGGGACATGACCGTGGAGGGCAGGCTTGGCACCAGCCGAAGACGGCTGCAGATGGAACCAAGCCGCATCGAGGTCACCCGCTCTCACAGTTGATAAAGAAATCCAGCCGCGTACAGGCCGTCGATGTGGTCGCGGATAGCACGGGGCTGCGGCCCGCCGCGGATGAGGATGCCGCATTCAAGGTTGGACTCCATCGCGCGGCTGGTGAGGTTCGCGCTGCCGACAAGCGCTACCTCGTCGTCCACCACGATGATCTTGGCGTGCAGCGCGGCGCCTGACGGCCGGGAGGACGCGGGCCAGTGCAGGCGGAGCGCGTCGAGGCCGGGGAAGGGCGTTGCCGCCGATGAGTACGACGGGTTGTCCGCGTGGCGTTCGGCTAGCAGCGTGATGGCCACGTCCCGTGCAGCCGCAGCCGACAACGCCGCGCTGATCTGCGCTTCGGTCTGGGTCGCATAGCTCACCAGAAGGATCGACAACCGGGCGGAGTCGACCAATTCGATCACGGCTGCGGCGGTCAGCCGCGACGACGACATGCCGGATTCCGGACCAGTCCAGACGACTGACACCGCCTGGTAATGACGGGCGCGCTCGACAGCGCGGGCGGCACCGGTCAGCAGGCCCGACAGGTATGCGGGATCGGTTGAGCGAAGCTGCCTGAGCAACTGGTCGCACGCGTCGCGCAGGATGGGCGAGGCCGTCGTGGCGCGAAGCTGCCGCACACCCGGTTCGCCTTGAGCGGCGGCCCGGGACAGATGCCGGACGTCGCCCGGTGGGAGGCGTACAGCCAGGCGGCAGGCCCAATCGTCCGCGTCGTGGGGCGGGGCGGCAGGGTCGTTCACCGAGCGAACGCGAGGCCGTCGCCGGTCAGGTCGACAAGCACCGCGCGGTCCAGCCACCGGTTGCCGGACTCGCAGCTCGTCTCCGACGCGAACAGGCAAGCGTGACAGGCCGCCGCATGCAGCGTGGCGTGCTGCGGAGTCGGCAGGTGCTCGGCGCACAGCGGGTCCGACGAGCAGTGTTCGGCCTCCTCGAGGGCCAGGCCGAGTAGGCGCCCCAGGTGTCGGCGGTGGCCGAGCGCGACCAGGCCGCCGAGGGTGCCCTCGCTGTCGCTTGCAGCCGTGGAGATAAGGACACCCGCCGCTGGTACGGTCGGAGAGCCGAGGTAGATCCGCTCCCGCAGGCTCGCCGACCCATACCCGCACTCCAGGGACACCTGCCGGATCAGCATGTGGCTCAGCGTGTGGATGAGCGTAAGCCGCGCGACCGGGAAGCCCGGCTGTGCGGTCTGCGCCCGGTCGAACGCCCACTGCCGGTAGGAGTCCCGCAGCCGCACGATGTGCTCGAGCTCGTCGACGGCGGCTACCCACGACGCCACCATTTCCTCGCGCAGCTGCAGGAAGATCCCCTCGCCGCGCTGCTCGACGGCCGGTACCCACTCGGGCGCGGCCCGGGTAAGGGACACCCGCTTGGTCGGCCGCAGCTCGTCTCGGTCAGGAGCAGAGAGTCGAGTAAACCCGACCAGGGCGCGGACCTCGCGCAGTCTTGAGACGAGGACCACCTGGTCCAGGAGCCGGTCGTAGCCGGCCGGCGACGGAGTCGGCGCCGCGCGGAAGTCTGCGTCCTGCCGGTCCGTTGTCGGCCGCGCCAGCAGCTGCCATTCGGCGGCGCGCAGGTCCCGTGACGGCTCCGCCGTGCTGGGGCCGCCCGCGCCACGGATCTTCTCGATGGACGCCCATACCTCGTGGATCGGGTACGCCCGGAGCCCGCGCAGCGGATCCGCGACGTCGATCACCATCTGGGCCACCTCGGCCGAAGGCTGTGACCCGAGAATCGCCCAGTTCGCGGCGACCAGGTCGTCGAGGGTCTGTCCCGTCGGCAGGTGGAGCGCGCTTGCGCTCACCGGGAACCACAGGTTGCTCGCGCCGAGCACCATCAGCCGCAACCGCTTGCCGCAGTCCGAGAATTGCTGCAGGTGCGGGTGCCGACCACGGCAGCGGGGCAGGTTCTCCCAGCCTTCCCGGCCGGCCGCATCCTGGATGGACCGACCATGGTCACAGGTCACGCACTTGATCGTCACTAGCGGCGCCAGCGTGGACGCCGCGTCTGACATGGTCAGGTCCGGTCCGTCGCAAACGCCCTCGGGGCGTGTCATGTGCACGTACTCGACGTAGGGGAAGTCGTCCATGTGCCCGTCCTCGCAGACGACAATGAACCGCGCGGGCACGCACGCCCGCCGGTTCGCCAGCCGGGTCTGCGAGCTTTGCCTCTGACACCACGCGTGGACGTACTTCGCCAGATCGGGCCGTCGGCCGTAGCGGTGCACGAGCTCGAACTGGCCGGGCGGGTCGATGGGCCCGAGCCGGAAGCAGCGCGGGCAGCGCAGCCAGCGCGGGAACGGCGTGACCGGCACCCCCACACGCGTCCACCCGTCGTCCTTGGCCTGCGGGTCCCAGGGTGCGTGGCGCAGCGCGCGGACCTGCTGCCCGAGCACTCCGCGTACCGCCTCGAGCAGCCGCGGCTCCTCGATCGTGTCCTGGTGCTCGGGACTCCAAGCGTCCAGGCCGCGCACCATCACGCTCATCGACGGCAGGTCGATGGTGGCGCCGACTCCGTTGGTCGTGATCAGCTGACTTGGCCTAGCCTGACCGATCCGGGTGGGATCCCGGCGCGGACCGCCCGGGCCGGCGACCCCTGCCGGGACGGTTCCCTGCCCAGTGGTCACGACTGTGCTCCTCTCGCCGGACGGTCGTAGTTCCACGCCGGAGCCGCGTCCAGGCTGCGGTCTCCCCTGTCGAGTTGCAGCAGGACCTCGGCTTCTACCTCGCGCAGGCTCATCGGCGCGGTCCACAGGTCCCAGGAGCCGTCGTCGGGATCCCGCAGCAACCCGGTGATATCCGCGCTCACCTTGTAGCCGAGGCGCCCCGTTTGCAGCGTGCTCCGGCGCTGGTACCACTTGTCCAGGCGGTACTGGAGCGCGCCGCGTACCGCCTCTGCTTGTTCCTGGTCGTGCGTGACCAGCGCGGCTCGTTCCATCACGGACGCGATGATGCCGGCCGCGGACTCGCCGGACAGCGGCACCGAGTTCGCTGCGACGTTCGGCAGTGACGAGATCCCGGAGTGCCGCATCTCGGTGACGAGCACGCCGGTCAGGCCGCGGTCCAGCGCCCGGTCGCTGAACGGGGTCGTCGTCAGGCCCTCGATCCGCAGCCCGAAAGTCGCGTGGTCGTACCCGAACGATTCGTAATGTGCCAGGTCACGGGGCCGCGACCATTGGTAGATCGTCACTACGAGCCCGGGCCGGATTCGGTCACGGCCGATTCGGGAGGTCGCCTGGATGTACTCCGCGGTGTTCTTCGGCTGGCCGGTGACGACCATCAGGCCGAGCCGCTGCACGTCTACGCCGACCTGCAGCATGGACGTGGCCAACAGCACATCAGTAGGTGAGCCGGGCCGACCCGCCGCCGCCACCCGGGCCAGGTACGCGTCGCGGTCCTGCCGCAGTTCGTCCATTGCCGCGGTCGAGTCAAGCGCCGGGTCGAAGGGCTGCTCAAGCTTGGCGAGGCCCGCGGCGATCTGGCTGCTCGGCATCCGGCCGGTCAGCTCGTCCACGATTGGTCGCCGCCGCCGGGTGCGCACCTGGCGGCTGCTCAGGCGGTCGGAGATGTCGTCCTCGACTAGCCGCCGCATGCCGGCCAGTTCGCGGGTTGAGGTGAAGTAGTCCACCAGCGTCATGTACGGGTCGGCGGCCGCGCCGTACCGGTCAAACAGGTACTGGGCGTGCTCCATGATCGTCGCGGCCACCCGGATCTCCACCGACTTGAGCCGTTCGCCCGGCGCGAGCACGCCGCGGTACCGGCGCCCGGGAGTCGACGGCGACGGCTCTACGGTCGTGGAGAAGAACGTGTCCCCGATGTCCAGCACGGGCGGCGGGAACACCGTCAGCTTCCGTGCGAATACCTGCTCCGCCTGGTCCGCCGCCCGGCGCACCGTCGCGGTCGAGGCGACCACCACCGGCCGGATCACCGCACCGGACGGACCCGGGCGGCTGCACAGCCGGTCGATAGCCGTCTCGTACAGCCCGACCATCGACCCCAGGGCGTCGCTGATCAGGTGCAGCTCGTCCTGGATGATCAGGTCCGGCGGCCGGACCCGGATCGCCGGGCGGATCTCACCCGCAGGCTCATCGCCCGCGGCCCGGTGTCCGTTCGGGCCGCAGAAGGACGAGAAATCCGGATTCTGCCAGCCGTGCCGCGTGCACTCGGTGTCCACGAGCCCGAACAGCGTCGCGGTCGCCGCCTTCCATGGCAGCTGGGCCAGCTTGTCCACCGTGGCGATCACCAGCGACGGGGTCAGCCGGTAGACCTCCTCGTCCACGGTCAGCACCGGCAGACCGTCGCGGGGGGAGTTCCGCGGGGAGAACGCGCAGTCCCCCTCCGGGTCGCTGCAGAAGACGAGCACCCGGCGCCGCAGCCGGTCAGACCGCACGTTCTGCCCGGTCGACAGGCGCGAACCGCACCACGGGCAGGCCGGGAGCTGAAGCACCCCGCCGAGCCCCTGGTCGCCGCGGCGCTCGGTGATCTGCTCTTCCGCATATTCCCAGGTGTTCGGCGTTACCGACGACCCGACCCACAGGCCAAGCCGGAATGGTGTCGAGCCCCACCGGGAATCCCCCGCATCGAGCCGCTCCCGGCGCAGCATCTCGCACGCGCACACCAGCGCGGCGGCCCGCTGGAACTGCTGGGCGGTCAGCAGCCGCAACGTGTACCGCATCAGCACGGCCACGCCCCGGGTCCCGTCCCGTTCGGCCTCGCCGGAGCCGATCACGCCCTGCAGCCGCCGGATCGCGAACGTGTACGCGGCCAGGCCCAGGTACGCCTCGGTCTTACCGCCACCGGTCGGGAAGAACAGCAACTGCACCTCGGCATCGGAAGGATCGCCGGACCCGCGCCGGGCGTCGCCGTGCGACGGATCAGTGAGTCCAGGCAGGCACAGCAACACGAACGCCAGCTGGAACGGCCGCCACGACCGGCTCTCCGGCACATCCTTCTCCCGCAGCAGGGCGGTCACATCCAGCGAGGGAACGGCCAGCCGCGCCCGCACCACCTCGCTGCGCACCCGCTGCTGTGCCATCGCCTGGTTGGCGAACCGGAACGCCTCCCGCGCGATCCCGTTGGTCCGCAGCAGCTCAACCGCCCGCTCGAGCCGGTCGGCGACCGCCTGCGCCCGGTCCAGTGCCTGCGACCCGGCCGGGGCATACCGCGCCAGCTCCGGGTCGGACTCCACCTGCGTGCCCTGTGCCGACAGCCACCGGCGGTAGCCCGTCACGAGCGGCCGAAGCGCGCGTGCCAGGTCATCCCCGCCGAGCTCGTGCGACCCGAGCCGCGCCATGTCCAGCACGAGCCCCGGCACCTTGCCCGGTACCACCAGCCGCACCTCGGCCGCGGGAAAGCACGTCGTGGCAAGCTTCCACGCGCGCCTCTCCCCGTCCCGTACGGACGCGTCCACCGCGCACTGCCGCCCGCTCGCGTACTGCCGCTTGTTCCGGTGCAGCATCTCAAGCTGGAGCCGTTCGGGATCCGACGACGGCGGCAGGTCCGACACCTCCGGGTCGTTGTGCGCGAGGAACACGGCCGCGTTCCCGTCCAGCGCGGTCACCGTCAGCCCGACCTGGTAGAGCCGCGCCACGTCGGGCGAATCGCCGCCCACCGGCCGCTGCCCGTTCACCAGCCGCAGCTCCACGACCCGCCGCTTCTTCCGATGCCGCACGGTGTAGTGCACCGTCACGCCCTCTTGCCGGACGTCTGGCATCAGGTAATCCGACCCCTCCGCCTCCAGCGGGATCTCGACCTCTCCCCCGGCAGGCACCCGGTGCCACGTCACCCGCGCCCGCCCCTGCTCGGTCTCGTGCACCTCGGACGGCCGCCGCTCGTACCGCCCCCACGAGGCAACGGCAATCACCCGGCCGACGTCCGCAGC